>DAOVRY010000194.1 GCA_030633645.1 Pseudomonadota bacterium
GGGCTAGAGGTACTCCTGGCAATCAACCGGATTGAGGTCGGACGTGGCTTTGAGGCCGGAATTAGCATTGTGTTTCTGGCTGTTATCATCGACCGGATAACCCATGCCCTGGCGGCCCGCCAAGAAAAGATGCTTACCCCCTAGTGCGTTCCAGTGGTATAGAGGCTGAACCTTCCAATGGAAGCCGAAAGCCCTTATTCCTTGTTGGGAACCGCGAACTGTACAGGCCTTTGTCTGTTTTCATTCGCCTGTCTTCTCTACGAACCGGATAAGCTCTTCAAATCGTGTCTCAGAATTCAGACAAATGCCTTCTCCAGATTCCTATCCCTGGCTGTGAAATCAAAAGGAGATCGCATTATCTTCAGCCCTGCTCAACTCCTTATTAGCAAAATCCTCAGTTGGTTTTTACTCGTGATCACTCGTGTCCGGTCAAGATTCACATAAATTCAATTGGTTATAGTTGTTAGCAGTCTAAGAAAATGAGGAATTTTAGGATAGTATAAGATTGAAATAGTAAGCGATTCACGTTCGAGGGGATTGGCCGCAGAAAAGAGGTTGACTATTCTAGCGCGAGCAGGCAAAAAGATTTGTATAAATTGTTGATTAGCTTTCACCATAGGAGGTATCAGATGCAGAAAAAGAGAAAACTGGGAAGAGGCGTAGCTCTAGTGGGTGCCGGGATGTCGAAATTCGGCATGTTTAAAGACAAAGACTCAAAAGACTTATTTGCCGAGGCTTTCAGAGAAATGATTGCTTCAGTGGATAAGGGCTTTGATCCTAGTGAAATCGATGCCCTTTATTTGGGAAATTTTACAAACGACTTTTTTGTACACCAAGGCCATTGGGGACCGATAATATCCGATTTGATTGGCCTTAACCCAAAGCCTGCAACAAGAACAGAGGGGGCGTGTGCCGCGAGCGCTCTCGCTTTCAGAGAGGCTGTGTTTGCTATTGCCTCAGGATTTTATGATATTGTGTTGGTCGGTGGGGTAGAGGATATGTCGAAACGCACCACTGAGGAGGTTGCCGAAGGTTTGGCCTTGGCAACAGTTCCCTATGAAGGCAGAGTGGGATTTACCTTCCCGGGTGTGTTCGGTGCCCTGGCGACGGCGTATTTCGCAAAATATGGCGCCACCCGTGAACATCTCATGAATATTACCATAAAGAGCCACAGTAATGCTCCGCTGAATCCCAAGGCGCAGTTTCCCCTTTCGATTCAAGATATGATGAATCGCAAGATTGAAAATGCCAAGAAAAAAGGAAAACCGATGCCTACCTGGGAGGACGAGAAGGCCTTTCTCCGTGACCCTGCGGCAAACCCAGTGGTTGCATGGCCCATGCACCTCTATGATTGCTGTCCTATTAGTGACGGGGCAGCCTGTATGTTGTTAGTCGGAGAGGAAATAGCCAGAAACTTTAGCGATGACCCATTATATGTCATTGGAATAGGGCAAGGGAGTGGTAGAGGCTTACATGCATGTGATGACCTCACATACTTTGAGGCCACAAGACATGCGGCAAAAGAGGCCTACGGTATGTCTGGACTAAAGCCAGAGGATATTCAATTTTCTGAGGTTCACGACTGTTTCTCAATAGCAGAACTTATTCACATAGAAGATCTCGGATTCTTTGAACCAGGCGAAGGCTACAAGGCAGTGGCAGAAGGGCTCACAAGAAGAGACGGGCCAATGCCGATTAACACTTCCGGGGGTCTTAAATGTAAAGGACACCCTGTAGGGGCAACAGGTGTAGGTCAACTCTTTGAAGTTTGGAAGCAGTTGAGAGGTGAAGCTGGTAAAAGGCAGGTTCCAAAAAAAGATCTGCGAATCGGGGCAGCCCACAATTTGGGAGGCACAGGAGGAACTTGCACATTTATCATTCTAGAAAGGAGATAGACCAATGGAAGAAAGGACATTTAGTGATATATCGTATGAGCAGTACTTGAACGAAGAGAAACTGATGGGATCAAAGTGTAAGAAATGCAAAGCCCTTTTCGTGCCTCCCCGATCTATTTGCGTGAAGTGCTATAGTTCAGACATGGAGTGGGTTGAGATGAAAGGGGAGGCCCGGCTCGCTGCCTTCACCTGTATAAGTGTGGGACCACCCTTTATGATTGCAGAGGGTTATGATCGGAAACACCCCTATTGCTCAGGGGTTGTCGAGTTGGAAGAAGGGGCGAGAGTCGATGCCCGCATTGAAGGAGTGGATGCAAACAAACCCGAAGATATAAAGGTTGGAATGCCGCTAAAGGTAAAGTTCCTGCATAGAGGTGAAGGAGATAATTTAAAAACCTACCTCGCATTTTTGCCAGTGTAACTGCCGTAGTCCTGTGACTATGCCAGTTGCATGTCCGATTAAAATACCAGGAGTCATTGTTTATTTTTTAGCTCTCTGATGAGGACTGGCAGAATCTCCATCGCATCCCCAACGATACCAAGGTCTGCAACCTTGAATATGGGTGCATCCGGGTCTTTATTGATTGCAATGATGGTCTTTGCTGAACTCATTCCAACAAGGTGCTGAATAGCCCCGCTGATTCCAACAGCTATGTAGAGTTGAGGGCCCACAGTTAGCCCTGATTGTCCTACCTGCTTGGTGTGAGGTATCCAGTCAAGTTCAACAATAGCCCTCGAGCCAGCCATTACACCTCCAAGGGCATCTGCTAGCTCTTGGATAGGTTTCAGATTTTCTTTTTTTTGGCATCCCCTACCTGCTGACACAATGATGTCAGCATCTTCAATGCTAACTTCCCCTTCATCCCTAAGTCTTTCAATAGCTACTACCTTTGTTCTGATTGAAGCTAGGGATAGCACTACCTTAAAGTCGACGATTTCACCCTTTCTTGAGTTGTCAGGATCTCCAGAAGAAAAGACATTTGGTCTAACAGTTGCCATCTGGGGTCTTGTGTAGGGGGAAACTATTGATGCCATGATATTTCCACCGAAGGCAGGCCTTGTCTGGATAAGTTCTCCTTTTTCATTTATATCCAGACCAGTACAATCTGCAGTAAGTCCAAGGTGTAATCTCGCAGCGACCCTTGGTGCAAGCTCCCTTCCATGTGGTGTTGCTCCAAAGAGAAAAACAGAGGGTTTCTCCTTAGAGATAATAGCAGATATCACATTGGTGAAGCTGTCAGCTGTGAAGCTGCCGAGAAGTTTATGTTGACACCTCATTATCCTGTCTGCGCCGTAGGCAATTAGTGTCTTAAGCCCTGTTAGCCTGCCATCACCTAAAACTGCTACTGTTAGATCTTGGTCAAGTCTATCGGCAAGTTTTCGTCCCTGGGCAACGAGCTCTCTAACCACTTTTTTTGGTACAATCCTTTCGTCTTTTTCTTCACATTCTCCCCAGATAAAGATACCTGAAAATTTATCCAGTTTTTCTTTTGGAACTGGCTTCCTTTCAATTAAAAGAGCCTCTACTGGGCAAATATTTACACATGCCCCGCAAAGGGTGCAATTGTTTTGTACCTGGGCTATTGTATCAATAATAACAATAGCACCAAAAGGGCACACTTTCTCACAGATCTTGCACCCAGTACATTTCTCAATATCGATCTTGAGCATTATATTCCTTAAACAAACTTCCTTTCTCTAAGGAACCCGATCAATTTCTTTGCTGCATCCTGTGGTTCAGTGCCGTCGATAAGCATTCCCGTTTTTTTCACCTGGGGTGGAAAGATCCTTA
>DAOVRY010000043.1 GCA_030633645.1 Pseudomonadota bacterium
AATTCCGTCTTCTTTTGTAAATGATCACAAGATACAATTGTTGATCAGCGTAGCGAGATCTAAGGAGTTTCGGAACCGGGTTAAAGCACTAGGGGGCTACAACCCGGAAAAGAGCGGAGCTTTATGGAAGGTAATCTGAGGCTTTGGGGGCAACCATGGGTGAGGTGCGATTGAAATCACGGCAATGGCTGGAAGACAGCGAGGGCAATATCATCATGGGTGAGGGCCGACAGAGGATTTTTGAACTGATTGAACAGACAGGTTCAATAAATCAGACGGCCAAGCTTATGAGAATGTCCTATAGAGGGGTATGGGGAAAGATTAGGGCAACCGAAGAGCATCTGAATAAAAGGATCGTAGCAACAGAACGGAGACATGGATCTCACCTAACAGATGATGGAAAAAAACTTCTAATGGATTACTCTCGGCTCAAAAGGGAATGCCAAAAGGCCGATGAGGAGATCTTCACGGCTATATTCACAGGCAGATAGGGGGTTTTCGGTGAAGGCAGTTGGTATAGTTGGGTTTAAAAAGAGTGGGAAGTCCACGTTGGTTATTAGGTTATCTCAAGAGCTTGCAACAAGGGGATACCGGGTTGCGGTTATCAAACATACACCCAGGCGTATTGATTTTCCTGACACGGACACATCAAGATTCAGATTACATGTTCCTTTTGTTTCTGCCATTTCTCCTCTCGAGACGGAAATAATCTTAAAAGGAAAGAAAAGGATCGAGGATATCCTCACCTATTGTGACAGCGATATTGTATTAATCGAGGGATTCAAAAAGGAAAAGACGTTTCCAAAGATTGTGTGCATAAGAAATGAGCATGAAAAGAAAGAACTCTTTGACGGACTGCAACTCTGTACCGCCGGTTTTAAGGAAGGTATTTCTGATTTTACCATAGCAAATGATGAACATATGAAGGATATGGCGACTCTTGTCATTGAAAGGTCTTTTAAACTGCCAAGTCTGAACTGTGGCCATTGTGGATATGAGAGTTGCTATGAGCTTGCCAAGGAGATAGTGGGAGGAAAGGAGAGTATTGATACGTGCGTCTCCTTGCATCCGCCAGTTTCCATTAAGGTTGATGGGACCATGTTCGCATTAAACCCCTTTACCTCCCAGCTGTTTAGAAATACTATTCTGGCAATGTTGTCTTCTTTGAAGGGGTATAAAAAGGGGGCCGTTGAGATAGAGATACCCTGATTTAAGTGCCTAAAATGACAAGTGCCTAAAGTTGATGCATTCGTAAAAAGTCAATTTTGTTCACTCCGTGAGCATTTTGGGCGCACTTAAGACGTTCAGCTAAAATGCTAAAACTCGGTATAAAGCCCTCAGACAGTTAGCATTTCTTAACGCTGAACATCTCAAGCGCTTTTATCCCAAAATGCTCAATCTCGTTCACAAAACACTTTCTACGAGTTTGTCAAAATTGGAGAATTGTGGATTGGTGCGAGATCCGACAAGCATCAAGTAACCAGCAGCGAGAAACAAGTGTTAATCGATAGATTCAACAGAAGGATCAATTACCTGAGGATATCCATTACTGACAGGTGCAACCTGCGGTGCATGTACTGTGTGCCACCTTTTGGTGAAAGGAAACTGAGGCACAAGGACATCTTGCGCTATGAGGAATTGCTCCGGATCGCGAGGATTGCCATAAAACTCGGCATAACCAAGATCAGGCTGACCGGAGGAGAACCTCTTGTAAGGAGAGGGGTACAGGAGTTTATACCCATGCTGGCAGCTCTCGAGGGCCTTGAGGATGTTTCCATAACTACTAATGGAGTCTTTCTGAAAGAGAATTTGGAGATGTTAAAGACAGCAGGTATCAAGAGGCTCAACATCAGTATTGACAGCCTGGACAGAGAAAAATTCAAGAGGATTACCCGGTTTGATTATTTCAACAAGGTCTGGGAGGGCATAGAAACGGCGAGAGATATGGGTTTCTGTCCCATCAAGTTAAATGTAGTGTTGATGAAAGGCATCAACGATAATGAAGTTATTGATTTTGGTCGTCTTGCCCTTGAACAGCCTTACCATCTCAGGTTCATCGAATGTATGCCGGTGGGATTGGCGGAAAACAGTCTGGCCTTCATTCCTAACGGGGAGATAGAAAAGACTCTTATTGACACATTTGGACCGTTGATCCGGATATCCCCGGGTCTCCATGATGGCCCTGCCACGAGATTTAAATTTGAGGGAGGTAAGGGAGAAATCGGTTTTATCAGTGCGATCAGCCATTCCTTCTGCCAAGAGTGTAACAGGCTCAGGCTGACGGCCAATGGAATGCTCTTGCCATGTCTCCTTTCAAACACAGAGATAGACATCAAAGATCCGTTGAGACGAGGTTGCCTGGATGGTGAATTAATTGAGGTTTTTAAAAAGGCAGTGAGCCTCAAACCAGAGTGCCATCCCTTGAGCCTTGAAAATAGCCAGAAGGTTCACCGAAAGATGTGTTCGGTGGGGGGGTGACTTATTTCATAGATGAGATTTGCTACAGGCCTGCTCTGAAATTCAAAGACTGTCTTCTTTTTGCTTATGACAGTAGTTTCTTGAGTTTATTGGGTTCAAACTCAACAAATACCATCACGCCTGCGCCAGCAGAACTGCACCCTCCTTTTCTGCAACCGATAATCTTTGCGCTGCGTCTCTCGTTTTTAGTACGCTCACGCGATCGGCGTCAACATACTCCAGTGCATGAATCTCACAGAACCGGACACACTGGGGGTCACCATCGCAGAGATCGCACTTAATCACCTTTCTCCCTATGACATCAAAACCCATGGCGCCAAAGGGGCAGGCGGACACACAGGCGCGGCAGCCGATGCACACATCGTAGTCAACCACTACCCGACCCAAGGTCTCATCACGGGAGACAGCCTTTACCGGGCATACATTCACGCACGGGGCATCCTCGCACTGCTGACACGACATCGGAATGTACAGGCCCTCCGATTCCCACTTGATTATCTTTATGCGACTCCGAGAGGGGTTAGATACACCCTCATGCATAACAGAACACACGAGCTCGCAGAGGCGGCAGCCCGTGCATTTTTCGTAATTGATCATCAGGACTTTTCCTGTTGGTTCCATTGGCTCACTCCTTTCACATGGGTTAGACTAGGTGGGACGGCTCTTTATCGAGACCAAGCCTTTTTAAGGTCTCCGCTGTGGGAACACCATTTTCGTCCCAACCATGATGCTCATAGTACTCATCAATCATCTTTTTGAACTTTTTCCGATCTATCTTGGCGCCGATGACATCGGGTGCCCCGCGCCTGCACGGTTCGTCAAAGTAGCGGTGATTGAGGGTATCGCCCTTCTTCGGATCATCTCGTGTTAATCCCTCTCTCATATTAAAGAGCCTCTCTATATTGTAACATCTGTCCGCTACATCCCAGATATCCCGAGGAGACATCTCCAATCCAGTATTGTAATAGAGCACCTTACTCCAATCCTCAAAATTAGGAAGGGTAGCCCCCAGGAATGTCGTATGATACTTGCAGATGCCGAGGCAATCTACCCCCATGTAACATAGCTCTTGCCAGAAGACCTGCCACGCCTTGCCTACATAAGAGGTGTGTTCTGAGCTCAGTGGCCCGTCGTATGCAACGGGGTTACTGTATACCTTCCTCAAAACCTCCTCCGGCAAATGGTAGAGGTCAATAGCTGGTCGGCTCCTCAAGTGGTCTGAGCCTCTGGAGCCTGTAGCAATCCCAAGGGCCAGTGCGGGCGTAGCCCTTTCGTCAGAGTGCAAGTTGCTCATGCCTTTGACGTGAATGAGATAGCCAAAGGAATTTTTTCCTATTTTCTCGGACGCTTGGATTCCTCCATCAGCCAATGTATTAGCCAGCCATCCATCTCTAAAACAGATGCGGCGGATCATCTCAAGGAGTGCTTCGTCGTTGCCAAACTTGAGATCCAGTCCATCGGTATCCTTACTCGTGAGGATTCCCTCTTCATAAAGCTCCATCGCCCAGGAGATAATGCTACCGATCTCCAGATTATCCACACCATACTGATCGACCAGGTGATTGCCGGTTAAGACGGTAACTGCACTTTTGCAGTCTGGCTCTCCACCAAAGGCACCTTGGGAGGTGTACTCCGGCCCCTCATCATATTTTCCGGCATAGGGGCCTGAGGGAATCTTATATTGGGCGCGGCAATGGACCTGACAGCCGAAGCAACCAGCCATGTGATACGGCCCCATTGTTTCGGTGCAGATTTCATCAATCCTCTCAGGTTCGATATCATCGGCATATTCGCATTGGTTATACTGGAAATTCCTGGTCCGTATCCCACCCCAGGAGTTTGTTGCTCCCCAGATGAAGGGAGTCCCCAGGGTTCCCTGGGTTTGATTCACCTTGGAGCTCACGATCTGGGTAATAAACCTTCTGTTATATTCTAAGGCATCCTCTGGGTAGGCTATCTTTATATCCATAGTGCCTCGGGCGGCTATTGCCTTCAGGTTCTTGGAACCAAAGATACAGCCCATACCCGATCTGCCTGCAGAATCCTTGATGCCTGTCATGACACTGGCAAAGGTTACGAGATTCTCACCGGCCGGGCCAATGACCGCACACTTGACGTCGTCATCATTGAGTTCTTCTCTGATGGCCCATTGAGTTTCAGTGGTCGTTTTACCCCACAGATTGCTGGCATCTCGTATCTCTATTTCACCGTTGTGGATCCACAGGTAAACCGGCTTTTCCGCCTTACCTTTTATTACCAGGTGATCAAAGCCGGCCCACCTCAGCTCAGGGGCAAAGAATCCCCCCATATTAGAACTGCCGAGCAGATTAGTAAGCGGGGATTTGGCCATTATATGGGTTCTGGCGGTTGCTGAAGCCAGTGTTGCCCCCAGGATACCGGCACTAACCAAGAGGGTGTTCTTGGGGCTCAACGGATCAACGCCCTTGTCTGTATGGTTATAGAGTAGATATGCATCTAGCCCTCTGCCGCCCAGGAATCGCTTTCGTACCTCAAGCGGGATAGGCTTGGTTTCGATCTTACCCGTGGAGAGATCTATATATGCTATTTTCTTATTCAATGCCATGTTACTTTTCCTCCTTTGGTGCTGCCTTTGCAGCTGACTTTTTAGCTTCCAGTGCTGCTAATGCCTCTTGAGCAATTTTCCGGTTTACATCCCATACTGGCCCGCGTATCCGCGGAAAGTCGGGTCGAATCCAATGAACACGGAACTCCATCCCGCATGCCGGGCACTTGACACGTTTTGCCCCGGGCTCTGGCTGAAATCTCCCCATGCAACTCGGATTATGGCATCTGAACTTGCCATAGGTTCTGGTCTTGGCCAGAGTCTCGGCCCCTGATAAGCCTTCCCTCTCTACTGCCATAGAATCCTCCTTTCTCTTTCGAGTTACTGTCAGAGTTCATTATTATGAACACAAAGTGGAACGTATCATAACACTTCACCCCGGTTTGTCAAGGGGAAAAATAATCTTTTGACGACGCTTCTTTCCCATTACTATGAGGGGAATCAATAGGGATACAAATTAATGTTGACAAGGGATAGTGAAAGGATGTAAGGTGCTAGACATAGTTCATTATGGTGAACAATGTCACTACAATATCAAGCTCCTGCAGTAAAAAAGGCATTTCAAATATTGTTCCTTATCTCCGACACTGAGGGGGGATTGGGGATCAGTGAACTGGCAAAACGCCTGGGGATAAGCAAGGGTACCGTCCACGGAATAACTTCTGCCCTGGAAGAGGTGGGGGCACTTATCAGAAACCCTTTTTCCAAAAATATAACCTCGGGTATGCCCTCGTTGAGCTCGGAAAAAAGGGGCTTTCTGGAATACCCCTAAGAGAAGCAGCTCGAAGGCACATGGAGGAGCTTGTGCAAGAGACGGATGAAACCGTCTTTTTGGGTATTCTCAAGGATGATCACATCTTCATCTTAGATGTTGCGGAGAGCACCAAGGAATTGAAGATCACCTCTCCCAGCGGAACCAAGATCCCCTTGAGTGCTGGTGCTACGGGAAAGGTATTTCTGGCATATATGGAGGAAAAGAGGGCTCTCAGATATCTCACGGCCAACGGGTTGGTTAAGTATACGGAAAACTCCATTACCGATCTAGACCGATACCTGCATGAAATAGAGGAGGTTAGGAAAAAGGGGTTTGCGACGGATCGTGAGGAATACCTCCAGGGAGTCAAGGCTGTGGCAGCCCTCATACGGACCGAAGGACCGGTTTTGGCTGCCGTTTGGGTTGTCGGGTTCTCCTCTTCCATCACAGATGATAAAATGGGATATATAGTAGAAAGGACCCGTAAGGCCGCTGATGCGATCTCGCAGGATCTTAAGCGGAGGTAGCAGCAATAAGTTTCATGTCTCAGGCCAGTCCCATTACATGACCGCTGGGGTTACCTTCCCACCGCTGATCACCACAGCATGTCAAGCACTGTGTTCGAAAGAGGTATTCTATTGGCGGCCGATCAGATCTGATTTAATGATCTTTTTCAATGGTCTGTGCCAGGGAGACAGGTTATAGAAAACCTCTGCAGTGTTGAGCTTTTTGCATTTCGGGCAGAGACGCAAATAGTCATCTTTTATTGTTTGGGCAACTTTGTCTAGTTGAGGTACCGGCGCAAACAGGGCGCCACATCGTTCACATGCCTTCAGCTCTACTGACCGGATCTCCTGTTTGGGGACGATCTGG
>DAOVRY010000138.1 GCA_030633645.1 Pseudomonadota bacterium
CCCCAGTCCATCTCTTCCTCCTTGTCTTAGAGTATTCAGTATGCAGAAAAAAAGTAAGCAGTTTTCTCCTTACTGCTTACTCCTTACTGCTTACTTTACTTAATCCTCCCGTTTCCCTTGAATGAAATCCTCTGCGAGGTTGTATGCCTCATCATCGGTGAACTGTTTCGGTGGATGTTTCATAAAGTATGCAGAAGGTGAATAGAGGATCCCACCCTTTCCTCGGTCAAGCGCCAGCTTACAGCACCTGATCGCATCAATCACGATGCCCCCTGAGTTGGGAGAATCTTCCACAGAGAGCCGTAATTCGAGGTTCATCGGAACGTCACCAAAGAGTTTTCCTTCCATCCTGAGGAAACAGATCTTGTTGTCCTTCTGCCATGCCACCCAGTCACTGGGGCCAATATGGATGTTCTCATCGTCCAGTCGATTTTCGGTCTGGGATTGGACCGCTTCGGTCTTGGATGTCCTCTTGGAAACCAGCCGGGTTCTATCGAGCATGTTCAGAAAATCGGTGTTTCCCCCGGTATTGAGCTGGTAGGTGCGCTCCAGTTTCACCCCCCGGTTCCTAAAGAGGTTGGTGAGCACCCGATGGACAATGGTGGCGCCCAGCTGGGATTTGATATCATCTCCAATAATGGGCAATCCTGCCGTGTCAAATCGGCTTGCCCAGTTGGGATTGCTGGCGATAAAGACCGGGATGTTGTTGATGAGCGCAACCCCTGCCTCAAGAGCGCATTCGGCGTAAAAGGTAGCGGCCTGCTCTGATCCCACAGGAAGATAGTTGAGGAGGATCTCAGCACCGGATGCTTTGAGTTCTTGAACTACCTGTTGTTTGCCTGCCTCTTTCTCATCAGACAGAAGAAAGGTGTATTTTTCGTGGTAGGTTTTCATGTGATCGGCAACACCGTCCAAAACCCTCCCCATCCGAACGATGGTTCCAGTTTTTGGCATATCTGCACACAAGGTGGTGGTGCAATTGGGAGGTTGAAAGATGGCTTCAGCCACATCCTTGCCCACCTTGCGTTTATCTATATCAAATGCAGCAACCACTTCAATATCAGAGGGCTTGTATCCCCCTAACTCGTAGTGCATCAATCCAATAGCATCGGTGCTGTGTTTGGTTTTGTAGTATTCAATGCCTTGAACCAATGAGCTTGCACAGTTACCGATTCCCACAATAGCGATCTTTATTTTTTCCATAAGCAAACTCCTTAATCAGACATTCAGCTTGAAAAGAAGCACAGTAGAGCAACTTACATGTAGGCTATGGAAGGCCTCTCTGCAATTGACTTTTTGGTATATCTTCGAGGTGGCCTTTTCCGTGCCAAAAGTGTTCAGAATAAAGCGCCGAAGGAAGAAACAGTCGAGTTTGGCATGGTATTTTAAAGAAATAAGAAAATGCATCAATTTTCTAACAAAAAAGGAGAGTATTTGCAACAAGTTTGTGCCATAAACATATGCCATAAAAATCTCAAGGATCGGTTTATCTGACCGTTTGACATTCGGTGATTGAGAACGTAATGTGACCTAATTTGTTTACAACTGTAAGGTAAGAAATGGATATTGTAATTGTTTCCATTTATTTTTTTGGGCTTATTCTTGTTGGGACTAGAGCCTTCAGGATTGTGAAGGGGGTAAACAGCTTTTTTGTTGCTGACAGAGGAGCCTCGTTCCTGCTCATAGCTGGATCCCTTTTTGGCACTATCATTGGGGGATCGTCTACCATTGGGATGGCCGGTTTAGGGTATAAACAGGGTTTGGTGGGATCCTGGTGGCTCCTGGTTGGAGCTATTGGGCTTTTTTTTCTGGGCCTTTTTTTGGCAGAAAAGGTGAGGGGGTATTCTCTTTATACCTTACCAGAAATTCTTGAAGTTCAGTATGGGCCTCAAGCGAAATTCCTTGCCTCAGCCTTGATAGTTATTGCCTGGATGGGTATTATCGCTGGTCAGATAGTGGCAGCAGGAAAGATCTTGGAGACCATGGTAAAGGTTTCACCGTCTCTTTTAATGATTATCACCGCTTCAGTCTTTATCATCTACACCGTGCTCGGAGGCCAGTATTCTGTTGTTCGCACGGACACAATTCAGAGTTCAATCCTTATTATTGCAATTCTCATTTCCATTCCCTTGTGCCTGAGTAAAGTGGGAGGGCTTTCTCTTATGAGAGATGCCCTTGGCGGAGAGTACTTTTCATTCCCGGTGAACCAGCATTTTTCCTGGAAGTCTTTAGCAGGATACCTGTTCCTGGTCGGTTCCACCTATTTGGTGGGACCAGATATATATTCACGGCTCTTCTGTGCTCAACACAAAAAGATCGCCAGGCGGGCCACCATAACAGTAGCCCTCGCGTTAGTACCATGTGCCTTTATCATAACGATAATAGGTATGTCGGCCAGGGTATTATTTCCCCAGATTAGCCCTGAGGCCTCCTTCCCCACCATGATTAACCATGTGTTCCCCGTAGGGTTGAACGGGCTTGTTATCGCCGCACTCCTTTCTGCTCTCATGTCATCAGCAGATACCTGCCTTTTGACAACCAGCACGATTCTTTCAGTGGACATAGTAAAGCCTCTTGCTGGGGCTGGTATGCCAGAGAGAAGATTGCTTTTGCTCTCCCGTTTCTTTATTGTGTTGATCGGCATCATTTCTCTGTTAGTTGCACTGAGGCTGAAAGGGGTTATACCATCTCTGCTTCTTGGGTATACTATTTATACCTCCGGACTGGTTTTTCCTATTCTTCTTGGGTTTTATCGCGATCAGCTCAAGCTCAACACAGAGGGGGCGATATCCGCCATGGTGGTTGGAGGCGGAGTGGCATTGATTGGGAAACTGATGGGGTTGAATGATTTTGGCCTCTACGGCTTTTTTCTTTCCGGCCTTGTTCTGATAGGAGGGAGCAGAGTATTTCGACTGTTGAAGACGAGAGAGTAGTCAGTCTTTGGTCTTATTGATTAAAGATCCACGGGAAATAGATATCTCTGCTCTTGCTCTTTAAATTTGGCGTCCTGATCTTTTTTGTTTCCCCGAGAAGCTGAATTTCCCTTAAAGAGATACCGCTGGAATAAATGGTTAAATGCCGTCCACGACCCTTCCTGCCGGTCTTCCTTCAAGAGCTTGCTCAATCCGTTGATCTTGGCATCCAGGTCATCTATGAGATGAAGGGCAAAGGCCTCCAAGAATTTAGGCCTTTTGGGAGACCCGAAGTCAAATTCGCCATGATGACTCAGGATGAGATGCTTGAGGCGAGTGGCAAGTTCAGTGGGGAAATCTTTCATGCTTTTCAATCTCTCTTCTACCATCAAAACACCCAAGACAATGTGGCCCAAGAGCCTTCCTTGATCTGAGTATTCTATGCTCAGTTCAAAGTTGAGCTCATCAATCTTGCCGATGTCGTGCAGTATGGCCCCGGCTAAAAGAAGGTCACGATCTAGATCTGGATACTGCTCGACCAGCTTCACTGCCATTTGAGAGACCGCGAGGGTGTGTTCAAGGAGTCCCCCAAGATATCCATGGTGGAAATGCTTGGCCGCCGGCGCTTTCTTGAATTGTAAGATAAAGCGATTGTCAGCCATAAAGGACTGGACAAGAGTTCTGAGATGCCTGTTTTCAATGTGGCGGGCCAGAGCTTTGAGTTCAGAAAGCATGTGGGGAATATCTTTGGGAGTAGATTCCTGAAACATTGCCGGATCAACAGGGGAGGTATTCTGTTTTAACTCATGTATCTGGATCTGGACCTGGTTCCTGTAGGTACTTGCCTGTCCGGTTATTGTAACAACGTCATGCTCTCTGAATTGAGCAGATAACTCCTCAACCTTATCCCAGACCCGGGCCTCAATGGTGCCCGTTTTATCAATCAAGGTAAGTGTGAGAAAAGAATTCCCCTGCCTTGTTTTACCCATTGTCTTGCTTGTAACGAGATAGTCTCCTCGAACTGCATCGTTTTCCTTGATATCTTTGATCCAGATATGGTGCATTCGCTCACCTTTTTGTTTGATATCCACGGTATGCCGTAACTCTTGTCATGAGGTTCACGCTATACTTCTACGATTTACTACGTCTTGAAAGCCACATCCTTTGGGCGTGGATTCTTTACTTATTCGTTTTTCATACCAGAGAAATGTATGTTTGTCTAGACGCCTTTTCTCCTCTCCAGGGTAACGTCAAAGTCCAGGGTATGGGTATCTATTTTTTGGTTATGCCCCTGGCCCAGACCTGGCATGCAAAGCATCAGTACAAAGAGCTTACTTACGAAATACTGTAACGACCACACTGTATTCCAGAAGTGTCGCGCCAGGGCAGGCCTATAACATGGCCCCTTACTGGGTC
>DAOVRY010000287.1 GCA_030633645.1 Pseudomonadota bacterium
ATAAGAATAACTCACCTTTGAACTCTTTGCGGACGAGGGAATACTTTCCCCATTTCTTGGATTAGTCCATAAAAAGGTGACGCATTCAGGAGTCCTGTGAAAACTGCGATTACTCAAATGGGGGTGCAAGATGAGAAAAAAAGAAAAGGAAATCACCGACAGGGCCATCATTGAGTCAATCATATTGAAATCATCTGTGTGCAGGCTCGCCATGTCAGAAAACGCTCGGCCCTACATCGTCCCCCTGTGTTTTGGATATAAAGATAATGCCCTATATTTTCACTCAGCTCGGCAAGGGAAAAAAGTTGACATACTCACAAAAAACAGCAAGGTCTGTTTCGAGCTCGACACTGACCATGAAATAGTGAGTGATGAGAGCCCCTGTAAATGGACTATGAAGTATCGCAGCGTGATTGGAAAGGGAAAGGCCTCACTCATCCATGATCCCGAAGCAAAGCGCCAGGCCTTTGATATTATCATGCACCACTATTCAGACAAGGTATCCGCCTATTCAGAGGCCGGACTTGATAATTCGCTAATCATAAAGGTTGAAATAGACAGCATGACCGGAAGGCAATCAGGATACTAAAAGGTTAATTTCACCCTTATAGCTAGCGAAGTTCCGCGTCAAACCGAGGAGTGGAGAAAAATCATATTGCATTGTTTGAGGCGAAGCGATGTTGGTTTCGTCTAAAGTTATACGGTTGCGCTGCTGGTTTCGTATGACGTTAACCGGTAACCGTTTCGAGCCCGCCCTGGCGCTATGATCTTGAATAAGACTACTAAGCCTATAAGCCAGGACTGGGCCAGGGCTGCGCCCGCCTGCTAACGCCTGGGCGAAGCGATGGCGGGCAGGCAACCGCAACCGTTCTACGATTCCAATTATCCTTTGCACCTTAGTGATGTTACAAAAACCTGATATCCCGCTTAGCGGGATTAATATCTTGCTCTATATAGACGGCTAGTAAAATCACATCCTTTTTCGAGGTTTTAAATGGATTTGAAGTTACTAATAACGGTATTTTCCACGGTATTTATCGCCGAACTGGGGGACAAGACCCAATTTGCAACGCTCCTCTATGCAGCGGGCCCCACAAACAGCAAGCTCACGGTGTTCCTCGGGGCTGCTCTCGCCCTCATTGTGGCCTCGGGCATTGCAGTTCTCGCAGGTTCCTTTTTGGCATACCACATAAATCCCAAGTATCTCTCCTGGATTGCAGGTCTCGGATTTATTGGCGTGGGCATCTGGGTAATCACCAAGGCTTAGGCGACCGACGAACTGCCGCCGTCTTTGGCTGGCAGTAACGAGGTTTAGGGACTTGAAAGATTTCCTAAACAGCTCTATCATGAAAAGTAGGGTGCGGTTGGGTCTTCTTAGGACTTTGCTCTGTTAGACTATTTTTTTTAAAGGTGCGTTTAGATGAAACTCCTGCTTTGTCTTCTGGGTTTGGTCCTCATTGTTGAAGGACTGCCGTATCTGGCATTTCCAGATAAGATGAAGAGGTGGCTACAACAGATACAGCAGGTTCCCGATAATCAGCTCAGGCTGGTTGGTTTTCTGGCCATGTGTTTGGGTCTCCTCTTGACGTACCTCTTCAGGTAGTAAGAGATGTATCGCATTGAAGAATATGATTACGAGCTGCCTGCTGAGTTAATCGCACAGGAACCAGCAGTCAAAAGGGATGAGTCCCGTCTCCTGTGTGCAAAGAGACAAACCCAGGAAATTTCCGACTATCGTTTTTTTGAGCTCCCCTCGCTGCTCAAAGCAGGTGATCTCTTGGTTGTAAACGATGCCAGAGTAGTGCCAGCCAGATTATATGGCCATAAAGAGTCCGGCGGTCGGATAGAGATTTTGGTTGTCGAACATCCCGTTAGACCTATGAACAAGGACCAGGACAGACGCTGGTGCCTTGTGAAGGCATCAAAGAGGCCAAAAAAAGGTACCAGCATATTGTTTCCGGATGGCCTAACTGGCATTGTAGAAGGGTTAGGTGAAGATGGGCAGGCTCTGCTCAGATTTGAAGGTAAGCATACGCTCGATTATGTCTTGAAAAAAAGAGGTTGCCTTCCCCTACCCCCTTATATTAAAAGAGACAACAACGATAGAAGATCCGAGCAAGACAGGGAACGGTATCAGACTATATTCTGCCGTTATTGGGGGGCAGTGGCAGCACCGACAGCCGGCCTTCATTTTACCTATGATCTGCTTAAGGCTTTGCAATCCCGGGGAATAGATATCGTCAGCATAACCCTCCTGGTGGGTCACGATACCTTTAGGCCGGTGAGGGTACAGGATATCAGAGAACACAGCCTGGGGAACGAGTCATATGTTGTTGGTCTTGATTCTGCCAATGCTATTCAGAGGGCTAAGGTAGAGGGTAGAAGGGTTATTGCTGTTGGAACAACAGTCGTCAGGGCCCTAGAGACCGTGTTTCAGAAGAAAGCCGAAATAGCAACTGATTCTGGAAGTACTGATCTGTTGATCTACCCAGGATTTCGCTTTCAGGTCATCGATGCTCTTTTGACAAATTTTCATCTACCTCGGTCTTCACTGCTCTTTTTGGTGGCTGCATTTGCCGGGATTGAAATGACCATGAGAGCTTACCGCTGGGCCGTAGAAACCAGGTACCGGTTTTACAGCTACGGCGATGCAATGCTAATAAGCTGAACCAAAGTGCTTGAACTTAGCCGCCTGCGGCGGGACTTTTTCGACAGGATTTACAGGATTGACTGGATTTTGTTGTTTCTTCTCAATTCCCGGATGGAATTGAGAAGAAACAATCCGCC
>DAOVRY010000124.1 GCA_030633645.1 Pseudomonadota bacterium
AGACTAAAAAAATACAATGCTGCCCTACAGGAGCTGTCGATTTTAACAGAAAAGGAACCTGACCTGATAATAGCTCATTACTACAAAGGAAAGATACATCTGGAGCTCAAAGAATATGATGAGGCAAAGGGGGCATTCCTGAGAGTCCTGGAGCTCAACGCCAGATTCCTTCCTGCCCTTTTCGATTTGGCGGCCTTATACACCAGGATAGGTAATCCTGATTTGGCAATAGAAACCTATCAACAAATACTGAAATCATACCCTACTGATACAAGTGCCTGGGAAAGGCTGATCGCCCTGTACTATCAGAAGGGTCAAGTGAAATTGGCAGAAAGATATATGGATGAGATGAAAGAGGCATTAGGCCCGGAGGATGTAAAAAGAAAAAGACTGGGCTTGATATACCTCAGGTATGGAAAATTAGACGAGTCCATCGCCGAACTCTTGTCGATAGTATCTGCGTGGCCAGATGATCAGGAGGCCAGATACTACCTAGGAACTGCCTTGGAAGAGAATGAAGATCTGGCTGAAGCATACAAAAATTTTGATCTGCTTAATCCGGAAGGCAAGTATTTTATTAACGCCCGGATCCACATGGCCTACATACTGGAAAAGCAAGACAAGACTGATAAGGCCATAGATCTCCTCAGAGGAACCATTAATCAGACGAGTGATAACCCTCCTCAACTATACCTGGTTTTGGCATCACTCTATGAGATTAAAGAAGAATACCAGAGTGCTATGGATGTCTTAAAGGAAGGTGTGCGGTATAATGAGGAAAATACTGACCTCCACTACAGACTCGGTATTATATTGGGTAAGTTAAATAGGACCGAAGAGTCCATCAAACAGA
The DNA here is from genome assembly GCA_030633645.1 of Pseudomonadota bacterium. Taxonomy (GTDB): domain Bacteria; phylum Desulfobacterota; class DSM-4660; order Desulfatiglandales; family B25-G16; genus JADFWK01. The sequence goes on from DAOVRY010000124.1 coordinate 854, forward strand.
TGGAGATGGTTATTAAGATAGATCCCCGGCACGGCGACGCCCTTAATTACATCGGCTATACCTATGCAGATGAGAATATTCACCTTGATAAGGCTCAGGAGCTCATTGAAAAGGCTATACAGTACAAACCTAATAGCGGTTATATCATTGATAGTCTTGGATGGGTGTATTTTCGGAGAGGGCTCTACGATAAGGCTTTAACGGAGTTGAAAAAGGCTGTTGAATTGACACCGAATGATCCTGCAATTGTTGAGCATTTGGGCGATGTGTACCTTAAGAAAGGTGACTATAAAAAGGCCCTGAAGGCTTATGAGAAGGCGATTTCGCTTAAGAATGCGGAGAAAGAAAGATTAGAGAGAAAGCTCAAAGATGTTATGGAGCATCTGGAAGGTTATGCCCCTTGATATATCGCACATGGCACATCGCGCATTATCAGCGCTTTAGCTCGCTACGTCATAAAAGAGCCGGCATTGGCTTACCCTATCTGACCATTGTTGTCTTAATTTTCTTACTGGGATGTGCACCACTGGTGCCTTCTCCACCTACTGCACCTTTTTCTGAAACACAGACCGCCCAGCTTATTTCTAACCTCAGAGCAGAGGGAAAAAGAATATCCAGCTTTCATGGAGTTGGGAGATTACGTTACAGAGACAGGGGAGAAGAAACGGAGTTGAATCTGTTTGCTGCTGGTCGCAGACCATCCAAGGTTAGGCTTGAAATCTCTCACCCCTGGGGAAGGCCTATCTTTTTTATCGTATTAGATGGAGACAATACATTCGTATTATCCCTTGTTGACCAAAAGTTCTTCAAAGGGCGATCAAACTGCCTTCCGATGGATCTGTTTTTTTTACTCAGGCTTGATATGGATTCAGTCTGGGAAATACTGTCTGGTAATGTGCCGGTACTGCCTCATTCGGAGGCAGCCAGTTTAAAGCCGTATGAGGTTACTCTCTACAATGGGGAGGGAGGGGTAACACAAATTATCTCTTTTTTCCCCCGTTCCCTTTTGCCGCGATCAGTCTCCTTTCCATATGAAGGAATTACCATAATGTTATCAGATTTCAAGCAAGGTGATTTCGGAACGAGGCCCTTGAAAATTGAGATAGCACGGAAAGATACGAATCAATCAGTGCAGATACGATACAAGGATCTAACTCGTAACAAACCCATCCCGGAAGAGGTTTTCTCCCTGGACCCTCCACCGGGTTTTGAAGTTATTGAGCTGAACGAATGAAAAAAGCGATCCGTCGGCCGTGAGCGAGTCCTGTAAGTCTACAGTGAGCTGAAAAACACACAACAAACCCAATGAACTCAACAAAGCAAATGTTGTTTGTGGCTGATAGCATGCTTGGGAAGCTAGCACGGTACTTGAGGATTATGGGGTACGATACCATCTACCAGAAAAGCTATTCGGAGCAAAAATTATCTGAGCTGGTTGCGGAGGGAAGGGTTCTCCTGACAAGGAGCACTGTAAGGGTCACAGAATATCCTCACACCGTCTTTATCGATAAGGATCTGGTTAAGGATCAACTCACGGTACTTGACAGCAATCTGAGGCTATCCCGGAATCAAGAAAAATGGTTCACCAGATGTAGTATTTGTAATTCACTCCTTTCAAAGGTTGATCGAGAGGTAGCCCAGGCACATGTCCCAGACTATGTTTTCTTTCGCCACCCTGAAAGAATTCAATTTTGTCCCGTTTGTAAGCGCTATTACTGGCCAGGCACCCACCGGGAGAGGATGTTGGCAAGATTGAAGGATTGGGGTTTTTGAATTTTGCTGTATGTCACCTGTGACCAAGGTACCCTGAACGTTGTTTCCACGTTTCATTGGGACTCAGTGGAGGTGATTGTGGCAGAAGGAAAACATTGATCCCGAAAAATGTCAAAAGGAAATATTCGCACGCTTGCCCGCCGTCTTTCTGGAGGGCCTGCCCGCCAAGTTGTCAAGAATGAAGATGCGACCCCTATGTTTTACCTATGTTTTATTGTCTAGGGAAACAGCATGGGCTGTGTCGAAACAAAATTCTTGACACTCATAATCTCCTTGTTTACGCTCGAACTGGAAGTTTGTTCATGGTGTGTAATGCGGTTTCTGTAAATGGCCTTAAACCTAACAGCTAGGAGGTGTCTATTATGGGAAAATATTATGTAACCGCTGTCGCTACCGTAGCACTCTGTGTCTTGCTCTCACAAGCGAGCTATTCCGCTTCCTGGGTTGAGTCGAGCCACGGGGGAATGAGCATCCGCCATCCTCGGGGGTGGGACGCTGTGTGGGAGGAAGCCGGGGTCGAAATATCTGATGCCGACAACCCGATGATCTGGTGTGCATGCTCAACGTTCCAGTGGCAGGGCACTGCTCAACAGTTTATCAATGCCTTGTTGGATCACTACCGAAACGAGCTTCAGGATTTACGGGTGCTCCGGAAAAGACGTGTTTCAAAAAAGCCAGATACGTATGGCGTAAGATTCACCTATAATGCAGATGGCATCCCTATGGGCTCGTTGGTCCTTGCCACTACCGAGGATCGCAAAAATTTCTTTATCCGAAGCTATGCGGCGCCAATTAAGGACTACGACAAGATGAAGTTGGTGCTCATTCCCATCCTCCGCAGCTTAAAGTATGAGCAGGCAGGGACGGGAAAGGGGGGCGCCGCCCGAGGACCAACAAAGCTTAGTAAGGTACTTGGGTCTCCCAACGGCTACTGGCAAATGAAGGCACCCCGGGGCTGGAGAAGCATAGATATGGGGCAGGACGAATCGGTAGAGGCACGATGTGTGGGTCCAAAAGGGGAAGCGGTTGGGGTTAATATCTTATGCGGCCTGGCGTGTGCCGTGGCATTGAGAACGCGTGTGGTCGGCCCAAATGTGCCGCTCATGTCCATCCCCTATCTGTCAGCGGCAGAGCTCTTTCAGCGTGTTTTATTACCCTATCATCAAACGGAATCTCCGGATATGCGACTCAAAGATCTAAAGCCCTTAGACCAAAGCAAGGCCCGGTATTCTGTTACTTATACCGACCGGGAAAGGGGGGGGCACGGTTGTTCAAGAGGGAATCGTTATCAATAACTCTCTGCCTGATCTGTACGGCGGGGATTTCAATGTATATACCCGATACTGGGTAGCAGCCCCTGCACAGAGCTTCCCCGGGGTGAAAAACCAACTCTGGCAAATCCTTCAGACATTCGAACCATCGCCCAACTTCGGAGCAGCGGTCACTCAGATATTGATGCAAATGCGGCAAGAGACTCAGCAGGGAATGCATAACGCAGTAATGAATACCATTCGAAGCAACCAGAGGACGATGCGACAGACCACCCAGACCACCATGAACATAATGCAAGACCGCAGGGAAGAGGGAATCGGATGGAGCCTTGCGTTAAGTGGAGAAGACGTGGTGCGAGACCCAGATACAGGTAAACAATATCGTATTCCCATGGGAGGAGAGTACATATATGGAAGACCCGCTGGTGCGGGACAGGTAGACACGATCCGAGGGGGTGCCCCGATGTTGCCTAGTGAGCTGCCGGGCGGTTTTCGCGCCTTTGAGCAGGTTCCCATTACAGAAGCCTTGAAATAGGAGATCTGAATTTGTAGAGGAACAAGCAGGGTGTGACGCCTTTGAGAAGATGTGGATGGGCCTCGCGTGTACGAGAACAGCCCTCAACTGGCTGTTGTCCAATGTTTGAACTTAGCTCCGCTCCGCAATTGGAAGAATGGAATAGTGGAAGAATGGAATAATGGGTTTGAGGAAATGGGATATTGCGATATTTACAAGATTCCTCTTGACAGCGAAGTCAACAAAAGACTATTGTTTTTTTGATATCAACATTCCAATATTCCTTCATTCCATTG
>DAOVRY010000125.1 GCA_030633645.1 Pseudomonadota bacterium
CTATCGCAACCATCTGAGGCGAGATGGCCTGGTGGAGAAACTCAATAAACAAAAGGTGTAACTGTTCAATTAGCCACAAAGGCGCCAAGCCACAAAGGGTAAATATGGGTTTATCACCGTATCAGAAAAGTAAGAAGACAATGTGCCCCTCATAAAAAGGGTATTAAAAGAATAATTTTCTCATCTTAGTGGCTGAATAGTAAGAATTATTTTGGAATTGCCTATTTTAAAAAATTACTGTACAAGAAGGCAACTTGTTCGCTGAGTTCACTGCATAGGAATTTTCTTTTGAACGCAGATGAACGCAGACCCGCCCCCCATCGCTATGCTCAGGCATTAGCGGGCAGGTCGGCGAAAATCTGCGTCCTAATTAAACAGATTTCATTTCACGGATAGGTAGAAAGGAACCATACGTGGAGAGACCGGAAAAGAAGGGAAAACAAGCAGCAGAACCTCGGAAAAAGAGCCTGTTCAGGGAGTATTTAGAGGCAGCCATAATAGCCGTTATTCTGGCACTCTTTATTCGGGCATTTGTGGTTCAAGCCTTCAAGATCCCTTCGGGGTCTATGAAGCCAACATTGCTTATTGGTGATCATATCTTGGTAAATAAGTTTATCTATGGAGTCAAGATCCCGTTTACTGACCACTACGTTTTCCAGATCAAGAAACCGAAGAGGGGAGATATAGTCGTTTTCAAATGGCCGAGAAATGAGAAGAAGGATTTCATCAAGAGGGTTATAGGAGTCGCAGGGGATACGATTGAGATAAGAGATGATGCACTCTATGTGAATAATGAAAAAATAGAGACAAAATATGTCGGGATGTATAGAGATAGTGATCTCGGGCGTGCGCATCAGTACCTGGAATTTCTTGGTGAGACCAAGCATTATGTATTGGATGTATACAAGAAAAATGAGGATTTTGGGCCTCAGGTAGTTTCGGAAAACGCTATCTTTGTTATGGGTGATAATCGTGATCAGAGCCTTGACAGTAGATATTGGGGCTTTGTTTCCCTAAATAAGCTCAAGGGCAAGGCCTTTATTATCTATTGGTCGTGGCCACATTGGAAGAGGCTTGGGCACCTCGTTCGGTAACATGAATCATACCACATGATTTGCTGATTTCTATGCTCACCAATCTCTATCCTGCCAAAGGGGGATGGTGGGCATTCCATAATCCCTAAATTCCTCAATTTATTTGGGCTTATTGGGTTAGCCTATAACTTTCAACTTTAAGTACTTTAGGCACTTTAAACTTTAGTCACTTCTTGTCTTTGCCTCATGTATTATGTTGACAAAATAGTTGCCAATAGGTCAGTAAGTGAAATAGCAATTACTTCCGCTCTCGAGGAGAGCCATAACTAAATGTATGTATCGGAATTTCTACAACTTATTGAAAATATTGGGGTTTAATAAGGCTTGATATTTATGCCTAGTACCTGCCCGCTCGTGCCTCGCAGTGGCAGGCGGGCATGGGGTAATGGCCGGCCCTGGCGCGACTTGCCCGGAACACTATGTTGTCACTGTAATATTTCGCAGGCCGAAGGTATAAAACCGTGTCCATGCAAACCAGGTCTGGGCCAGGGAATGATGGAATATTGGAATGTTGATTTTTAAGGAAAAATGCTCTTTTATTGACTTCACTGTTAAGAGGAATTTTTCAATATCCCAATTTCCCACTTCCCAAAAACCCTTTATTCCATCACTCCATTGTTCCAACATTCCAATTGCGAGCGAAGCGAACTAAGTTCTCATTAATTGAACAGCGAACAAGGAGATTCTGCCCGGTTACGACATGCAGGAAGATCAATTAAAATGGTATGCCCTTCATGCCAGGAGTCGGCATGAGGATGTTGTGTTTAACGGACTCATGAAAAAATCAATCGAGGCCTTTGTCCCCAAGGTAGAGGTTATGAGCCGTCGCAAGGACCGGAGGAAGAGGATTTTGGTCCCCCTCTTGCCTGGCTATGTGTTTGTGCATTCAGATCTGAATCCGTATCATTACTATGACATAATCAAAACCTACGGCGTGGTCAGGATAGTTGGTACAGAAAGTAAACCTGTCCCCGTGAAAGAGGAAGAAATGGTATCTCTGAGGATACTCCATGGCACCGACAGAACGGTAAGAAACCAGGCATATATGAAGAAAGGTGATAGGGTTATGATTATGGAGGGGCCGCTAAAAGGGCTGACCGGGTTTTATCTCAGACATAAGGATAAATCAGACAAGGTAGTCGTTTCAATCGAGCTCCTTCAGCGATCCTTGGCCGTAGAAATCGAAGACTGGATCGCTGAGAAGATTAGTTAATTGGTAACCGTTCCCAGGTTCAGGGTTCAACGTTCAGGGTTAAGGAAAAAGAAGGCATTGAGGATCCCAAGGCCTCGTTAAAAAGGCTGATTTTCCCAAGTAATTTGCAATTTGGCTCCAAATTTTGGATTACGCCTGAAGAAGCTGTTGCTTTTCTCGTAAATATGCATCCCAAATGCAGTCCGGGGACAAGAATGTAACTTTGAACCCCTGAACCTTTGAACCCGTGAACGCCTACGCTAATTGTTCATAAGCGTAAGGAATCTCTTAGAGGTCCGCTAAAAGAAAACAGGAGAGGAGGAAGCGTGAAAAAGCCTGCGAAAAAGATAGCAGTTGTGGGGGCTGGTTATTGGGGAAAGAATCTGATAAGGAACTTTGCTTCACTCGGCCCCCTTTCTGTGCTCTGTGATCTTGATGAAAAAAATCTGAATGAAACCAAGAAAAAATACCCGGGGCTAAAAATAACTACTTCCCTCCCGGACATTCTTTCGGATGATAGTATAGATGCAGTGGTTATCTCCACCCCTGCGGAGATGCATTACCAAATGGCAAGGGATAGCCTGCTAGCTGATAAGCATGTGTTTGTGGAAAAGCCGCTGGCACTGAATGTAGAACAGGGAGAAGAACTGGTAAAGCTCTCTGACGAAAGAGAAAGGATTCTCATGGTAGGGCATCTCCTCCACTATCATCCAGCAGTAATCAAGCTCAAGGAATTGGTTGAAGGAGGAGAGTTAGGAAAGATCCAATATATCTACTCTAACCGGCTGAACCTGGGAAAGATAAGGAGAGAGGAGAACATCCTCTGGAGCTTTGCTCCTCACGATATATCAGTCATTCTCAGCCTCACCGGGGAGATGCCAGAGAGTGCATGCTCCTTAGGGGGAAATTACCTTCATGAGAAGATTGCTGATGTAACCTTGAGTCATCTCTCCTTTCCATCGGGAATCAAGGCCCACATCTTTGTAAGCTGGCTCCATCCTTATAAGGAGCAGCGGTTGGTGATTGTAGGCGATAGAAAAATGGCCTTGTTCAACGATCTGAACTCAGAGGATAAACTTATTGTCTATCCCCATATCATAGAATGGAAGGACCATCTTCCGACGCCAAATAAGAAGGAAGGTCAGGTGGTGCCCGTTGATCAGGTGGAGCCCTTGAGAGAGGAATGCCGGCATTTTCTGGAGTGTATCACAAATAATTGCCAGCCCCGAACAGGTGGGCCTGAGGGCCTCAAGGTCTTAACAGTACTTCAGGCCTGCCAGGAATCTCTGGAGAATAAAGGAAAGCTCGTTCCCGTTTCTCCCCCCTCTGATAGAAAAAAAAGAGAAGAACAGCCTTATTTTGTGGATAAGACAAGCACGGTCGATGAGGGATGCATAATTGGGAGGGGAACAAAGATCTGGCATTTCTCTCATATTATCAAAGGGAGCATTATCGGAAGGGCTTGCAGCATTGGTCAGAACGTGATGATTGGCCCTGATGTAACGATAGGCAATACGGTAAAGATACAGAACAATGTTTCCGTATACCCTGGGGTGACCTTGGAGGATGGGGTTTTTTGTGGCCCTTCCATGGTATTTACCAATGTCTTTAACCCGCGGAGTTATATCCCTCGCAAGGACGAGATTAGACCCACAACGGTAAAAGAAGGGGCTACGCTGGGTGCTAATTCAACCATAATATGCGGGCATACCATCGGAAGATCTGCCTTTGTGGCCGCAGGATCTGTTGTTCTTCATGACATACCGGATTTTGCACTGGTAGCCGGAAACCCCGCAGTGATAAAAGGGTGGATTTGCAGGTGTGGGGTCAGGCTGCATTTTGAAGATGGAAAAGCAATATGCGATGCCTGTGGCCTTAAGTATCAACAGGAGAAAGACAGGGTCACCACCATCTCCTAACTACCCGGATCGGAGGCGCAGTACATGTTTTCTGGTTATTTTGCCTCTGTTTTACAACCTATCCCCATGGCCCTTTCAAGTTGCGCCCAGGAAATGTTGTAGTCACTCAGGGCGTTAAAATGGTTTGCTTGTGCTTGAGTCAACAGGGTCTGGGCGTCCAGGACATCGGTTGATGTGGCTACCTGTTGTTTGTATCGCTCCTCATTCATCCTATAGTTTTCCTCCGCCTGAACCACGGCTTTCTTGCTTACCTGAATATTCCTCTCCGCCTCCTTCAAAGATAAATAGGCCGCCTGTACTTCCAGGTGGATATTGTCCTTGATCTCAATGAGCAGGTTTCGAGCTTTTGCCAATCTGGCCCTAGCGGCTGCTACATCATGCCGCTTTTTTCCCCACTCCCAGAAAATCCACTCTCCTTGGAGGGTTATGGTCCATATATCAGGATCTTCCCCTGTGACAGCCGATAAGAAGAGTTCGTCAGTGTCTCTCGAATAGTTTCC
>DAOVRY010000269.1 GCA_030633645.1 Pseudomonadota bacterium
ACCCGTATTGAGAAACTGATTTATCTTATTTAAGAGTTCCATAATCGCGCTGATAGCAGTATTAAAATGGAACCGCTCCTCAATGTCTTCGGTAACCTTCTTGATAGTCTGGTGTGTCTTCGCGTACATATCGTGTAAATGAGGTGAAAGGGAAAGCCCACCATTATAGGGCTCAACGCTGGAAAGAGCCTCTCTGTTTTCAAAAACCAGTCTCCATACCCTGTTCAGAAATCTCCAAGAACCCTCAACACCCTCATCACTCCATTCGAGATCCCGCTCGGGAGGGGATGCAAACAGACAGAACATCCTTACCGTATCTGCACCATACCGGTCAAAGAGCCTCTGCGGATCAATAACATTCTTGGTAGATTTGGACATCTTTACAGAACCTCCAATCTCTATCTCTTTTCCGCAGATAACGCATCTGTTCTCTTTTACCTCCTCGGGATAAAGGTAGCCATGGTCCGGACATTTAAAAGTCTCCTTGCATACCATTCCCTGGGTCAAAAGATTGGTAAAGGGCTCATCGCTTTTAAGATATCTCATATCCCTCAGGACTTTGGTATAGAATCGGGAATAAAGCAGGTGCAGTATGGCGTGCTCAATACCGCCTATGTATTGATCCACAGGCAGCCAGTAGTCAACCTTGTCCTTATCAAAGGGGCCATGCTCATATCGGGGAGAGGCATATCGATCGAAGTACCATGAGGATTCAACAAAGGTATCCATGGTATCTGTTTCCCTTGTGGCCGGTTCACCACACTGGGGGCATACCGTTTCATAAAACGAGGCCTCGTGCGGAAGCGGGGATTTACCTCCTTCTCTGAGATCCATATCAAGAGGGAGCAACACCGGAAGCTGGTCTTCCGGAACTGGTACTACCCCACACTGTGGGCAGTAGATAATGGGGATAGGCGCACCCCAGTATCTCTGTCTGCTAATTCCCCAATCCTTCAGGCGGTAGTTTACCGTCTTATTGCCCATCCCCTTTGATTCCAGGTACTCAGCAATCGCATCCAAAGCCGTGGTATTTACCATCCCATTAAATGGCCCAGAGTTAACCAAAATTCCTTCATCAACATATGCCTCTGTCATTTCTTCTTCGATGAGCTCTGTATCCTCCGGTTTGATGACAACCCTGAGGGGCAAACCATACTTCTTGGCAAATTCAAAATCCCGCTGGTCATGGGTGGGTACTGCCATAATCGCACCTGTCCCATACTCATAGAGGACAAAGTTTGCTACGTAGATAGGCATCTTTTCCCCTGTCACAGGATTGAGGCAATATGTCCCGGTAAATACCCCTTCTTTGACCGTAAAATCAGCTGTTCTCATAAAGGCATCTACCTTGAGTGTTTTTTCAACAAATTCTTGCACCTCTTTTTCGTGAGGGGTATCTTCTGTTAATTCCTTGACAAGGGGGTGCTCTGGTGCAAAGCACATAAAGGTTGCACCGAAAACAGTATCTTGCCTGGTTGTAAAAACCTCGATGACATGATCGGAGTCAGCCATAGGAAACCGGATAATGGCTCCATGACTTTCTCCTATCCAGTTCCTCTGCATGGTGAGGACCTTCTCTGGCCAACCAGGAAGCTTATCGCAGTATTCAAGCAATTCTTTGGTATATTCGGTAATCTTGAGAAACCAGCTATCCACATCTTTCAAGGACACTTCTTGGCCAGGATGTCTCCAGCAGCACCCATCCACTACCTGCTCATTGGCCAAGACTGTCTGACATAAATCACACCAGTTAACATACGTTTTCTTCTTATAAGCCAGACCTTTTTTGAACATCTTGAGAAATATAAGTTGCTCCCAGCGATAATATTCAGGCCTACAGGTAGCGAATTCACGATCCCAATCGTAGCTAAAGCCCATCCTCTTAAGCTGGGTTCTCATGTAGTCTATGTTGTCGTAAGTCCACTTGGCCGGATGGGTATTATTCTCTATAGCTGCATTCTCAGCCGGCATGCCAAAGGCATCCCACCCCATAGGGTGTAGGACATTAAAGCCCCTCATCTTTTTGTATCGTGCAACTACATCTCCAATAGCGTAGTTTCTGACATGACCCATGTGTATCTTGCCAGAGGGATAGGGAAACATCTCAAGTAAATAGTACTTTCGCTTAGTTCTATCCTCTGTGACTCTGAAGTAGCCCTTCTTTTCCCACAATGACTGCCACTTCAACTCTATTCCCTGCGGATCGTACTTCTTCATTTGCCAAACCTCATCTGTCACCAACTACCGTTTAGACCGGACCAGGCGAATCAAGGGATGTCAAAAGCCAGGTCGTCTGGGCCTGGATTGTTTAGTGGCTCTGGAACGATATTTTTTGCGGAGGGAATGGTTGTTCACACTGGTAATGATTTCTCAGCATCTATCAAGGTGTTATAAATCTTATCTACGATGCCGTTAATAAATGCACCCGACTCCTCTGCTCCAAACTTCTTTGCCAAGTCAACCGCCTCATTAATAGAAACCTTTGGTGGTATATCATCTCTGTATAAGAGCTCATAGGCAGCTATTCTCAGAATACAGCGGTCAACCTTTGCTATCTTTTGCAATCGCCAATTCTTTGAAGTTTTACCGATCAGACCATCTAACTCTTTCAGGTTATCGCGAACCCCAAAAACAAGAGCCCTAGAAAAAGCTTGAACATCTTCAGCAAACCCAAAGTTATTACAAACTAAATCAAAGGCTATAGCAGGATCATCCCCTGAAAATTCAAGATGAAAAAGAACCTTTATTGCGAGTTCCCTCGAACGTCTTCTTTTTCCCATTTTTCTTGGTTTAGCCCGGGAAATATCGCTGGCTATGGCAAGGGGTTACCTAATCAATAGCTTTCAGAAGGCTCACCATCTCCATGGCAGAGACAGCAGCATCCCAACCCTTGTTCCCGCTCTTTGTGCCAGCCCTCTCAATTGCCTGCTCTATGGTATCACAC
>DAOVRY010000212.1 GCA_030633645.1 Pseudomonadota bacterium
GACAACAGTCAACGGGCTGAATCGAGACTAATCATGACAAAAAAACGCATTCTTATCATTGAAGATGAAGCCAACATGAGACACATGCTGGAAGTACTTTTGAAGAAATCAGGCTATGGAGTGACCTTAGTAGCCGATGGCCAAGAAGGCTTGGAAGTGACCGGAAAGGAAAGATTTCAATTTATCCTCTGCGACATAAAGATGCCCAGAATGGACGGGATGACATTTCTCAAGTCGGCAATTGATACCATTCAGGAAACCCCCGTTATTATGATGTCTGCATATGGAACCGTTGATACGGCTATTGAGGCCATGAAGCTCGGGGCCTACGACTATATCAGTAAACCATTTAAGCCTGATGAGGTGCTCTTGACCCTGAAAAAGGCAGAGGAGCGAGAGAAACTGAAAAGTGAAAACCTGAGATTAAAGAATCGGATCCAGAAAATCGAACGGACCTATACCTTCAGTAACATAGTGGCAAAGAGCAAGGCAATGCAGTCAGTCTTCGATCTCGTCAAAAAGGTTGCGGACTACAAAACCACGGTCCTCATTCACGGTGACAGTGGCACGGGAAAAGAGCTGATTGCCCGGGCCATCCACTTTAATGGATCACGACACAGCCAACCGCTCGTTTCTATTAATTGCGGCGGAATACCAGAGACACTGCTTGAAAGCGAAATGTTCGGGTACAAAAAGGGGGCCTTTACCGATGCCTGGCGCGATAAAAAAGGTCATTTTGAACAGGCACATGAGGGAACCATCTTTCTCGATGAGATTGGTGAGCTTCCCCTACCCCTCCAGATCAAGCTCCTGAGAGTTCTCCAGGAAGAGGAGATAACCCCCCTTGGCTCCACCGCCACCAAGAAGGTGGATGTGAGAGTAATAGCAGCTACAGCCAAGGATTTGGCAGAGGAGATAAAAAACGGACGCTTCAGGGAAGATCTGTACTACCGCATAAATGTGGTAACCATATACCTGCCTCCGTTAAGAGAGAGGCGTGAGGATATACCCTTGCTCACGGACCACTTTATCAAACAGTTCAACGGCAAGCTCAACAAGAACCTCAAAGGCATTTCCTCTGAGGTAATGGAACAGTTTATGGTACACCGGTGGCCAGGCAATGTCCGGGAGCTGGAAAATGTGATAGAAAGGGCAATCCTCCTTGCCCCCGGTGACATCTTGGAAATGGCTGACCTTCCCCCGGAGCTAAAGGCTGCCCACTTTCCATCTGGTGGTTTGACCCGCGAAGGTATATCATCCATAAAGGAGGCCTCCCGCCTGCTTGAAAAAAAGCTCATCGAACGGGCTTTGGCCAAAACGGGGGGCAACAAATCACAGGCTGCTAAAATGCTGGAAATCAGCCGCCCCATTCTCATCTCCAAGATCAAACAATATAAATTGGGTTAACTTCTAACAGGGAAAATCCGTCGGGTGCCCTTCCCCGCCCCCGACTCATCCACCAAAAGCACTCCTTTCTCCTTCCTTGCAACACCGCAAGCGTGTATAATCGCTCCCCTGCACTGTGCCAGCTAGTTTGCCATCAACAGCTCCATGGTGGGACCGCAAAAAGGATCACAAAAGCGGCCAGATTTTTCCCAAAACTGTCCCGTGGGATGCGTAGCTATTCCTCTGGGGACAGGGGGAATATAGGATGTCCCCATTTTCACGTGGGTTGCCAAGGCTGTTTCCAGATCGAAATCCTCGTTCATGTGGCAGCGCGTGAGCAGGCGACAAAGATTGCGATAGCCGGCATCATTTTCCACCAGACAGACAGCGCGCTGTTTGTGGTGGGGATCGGTTACTTCGGCACCTACGATGTGGGTAAGATCCTCACGGTCACAGGCCGTTAAAAAGGGCCATAATCCGTAGAGGTCGTCGGTATTTTATATAATTCAAGGTTTTCATATAGATACCTGGAAGGATAAGCCTTATATCCCCGGTTATCCGCTTGAGCCAGATCCACTTGCGCTACGACCTGCCGGGGCGTTTTTAGACCCCTACCCTGCCCCTCAAAGATGGTTTGATCATGCCGATAAGCTGGAGTACTCTCTTCAGATAAAGCTCCCAGACCTTGCAGTCAGGGTAACCTACGAATACCTGTCTCAATATTTCCGGCCTTGGGAAAAGGGTTTCAAGAATAAAGGAAAAACGTCTCTGCAATCCCTTTCCGGTGGAAAAGAGGAGAAGAGGCGCCCAGATAGGAAGGGAACCCCCCTTTACCCTCTCCCTCAGAACCTTTTTTTCCAAGAAGTGGAGTCTCTTCCTTTCCAGAAGTTGGCGGGCTTCCATAGGGAGGTGAAAATCAAACAGGTTAAGGAGGAGGAAAAAAATATAATGAATAATCTCTTCCTGACCTAGCTCTCTTGCACGATTCATGAGCCCTTCCCAATCAGACCTCTTCCAATCGGCGAGTAAACTCTTGATATCCACCAGCCAGATCAATCTGCTCACACTATGCTTCAGTGCATGAAGACTTAGGTATAACACCTGGTCGTATCGGTTCAGGCATAGGGCCTCTTGGCCCTCAAAGTGTATAATCCGGGTATCTTGATAGATCCTTTTCTGACTTTTGGCAAGGAGCAACTCGCGAGCCTTAATGCGATCAGCCCACAGAATGTGGGTATGAAGATCAAAGGCAGTTGAGCCTTTTCTGAAGGTATTGGGATAGACGGGATCTCTCTGGTAGCCCTGGCTGCTCAGGATACTTATGAGGCCGGGGTAGTCCCTTTGCAATGCCCAGAGATCTATGTCTGTCATTGGTCTCAATCCAATATCATCATAGATCTGCTGCAGGAGACTAATCCCCTGCAGGAGCACCACCTGGATTTTTTTTTGATTCAGCAGATGTAGGACTGCCTTTAAGTCATGGATGAGTTTTAGGTTAAATAGTACAGTCTGGTAATAAAGGGATTGAAGTCTCTCTCTTTGCTTGTGGTCAAGGGTTTCCAGCATACCTGATTTCATGAGGTTTTTATAGAGCAGGCCGGCCAGGCCCTCCTTAATAGCCATGTTGATCAAATGATCCACATCCATATCATGGGACATGGTGCGGTGAAGCCTTTGCTGTTCATAGAGGTCAGGATTCAACTCTGTTGCACAAGCTAATATTCTCTGTTCAATAGAATGCATCTAAGGGACCTTCCTATGCCTATTAATCGTGTATATTATGATAACCATTTATGGTTAATGTTTGTCAACTGTCACCGATAGATCTTGACGGCATGTTTCTCAAAAAACGTAACCAGAAACATATCTCTAGGCAATGCTGATTTTCAAGGACTTGAGGACATATTCTTTATTTCTCCACCGAAAGGGGCATAGCTTTGTTTTATGGTGAGAACTGAAAGTGTTCAAAATACAGCGGCCGGATAGATATCTAGCGAAGCTTCGCCTCAAACCGACGAGCTGAGAAGAATTATAATCCCATTACTTGAAGCGAAGCGATGTTGGTTTCGTCTAACGTTTTACGGTTGCGCTGCTGGTTCCGTATGACGTTAAACGTTAACC
>DAOVRY010000298.1 GCA_030633645.1 Pseudomonadota bacterium
ACGGGATGAAAGAGGGGTATCCTTAGAGAAGGAAAAGATCATTGAGCTATCATTAAGGTCTAATCTCGGTGAGCCTATCTTTTTGAGCCCTATTTTGATCTTGATAACAGCGATAAGGTTTGAAACCTCTGGTGGCACGGGGCCAAACCGATCTTGAATCTCTTTTACCATCTCATCTAATTCCGACTCTTCCCTTATAGTAGACAGCCGTCTGTATATCTCGAGTCTGATATCGCTCTCCTCGATGTAGCTATGGGGAATAAAAACCGGCAGATCAGTATTTATTTCAGGGAATATCTCTTCCTGCCACACCTCTCCTTTCAGCTCTGCAATCGACTGTTCTATTAGTTTGAGATACAGCTCATAGCCAATAGCCTTGATATGACCTGATTGAGCAAAACCGAGGATATTTCCCCCTCCTCTTATCCTCAAATCATGTAAGGCGATGTTGACTCCTGAGCCTAACTGAGAAAAATCCATCAGGACCTTGAGCCTTTTCTGTGCATCATTCGTGAGGGAAGAACTGCTCGAAATCAAAAGATAGGCGTAAGCCTTCACATCAGCTCTGCCAACTCTGCCCCTGAGCTGATAGATCTCAGCGAGGCCAAAGCGATCAACCTGATTAATAATAATCGTATTTGCTGACGGTATATCCAGGCCTGAATCTATTATAGTAGTACATACCAGAACATCTGTCTCCCGAGCCAAGAACCTCATCATGGCCCTTTCGAGATCCCTCTCCTTCATCTGGCCATGGGCAATCTCAATCCTGGCTCTGGGCACAAGCCTTGTCACTGTATCCGCCATTGCCTCAATGGTTTGGACCCTATTGTGGACAACAAAGGCCTGTCCTCCCCTGTCTAGTTCCCTTTCGATAGCATGCGATATGACACCTTCATCAAATCCGGCTACATAGGTCTGAATAGATAACCTGTCAGCAGGCGAGGTTTGAATGATGCTCAAATCCCTGACGCCCATCAAGGACATATGGAGTGTCCTCGGAATCGGGGTAGCAGTCATGGCGAGAACATCAACAAAGTGACGGTATTTTTTCAATTTTTCCTTGTGCCTCACGCCAAAGCGCTGTTCCTCATCGATTATTAAGAGGCCTAGATCCTTAAACATCACCCTCTCAGATAGGATCTTATGGGTTCCAATGACAATATCAATCTTGCCAACATGCAAATCACGAATTATCCTCTTCTGTTCCGAGCCGGAAATAAAGCGGCTCAGAACAGCGATCCTGACAGGATACGAGCTAAAGCGTGTCGTGAAGGTCTGATAGTGCTGCTCAGCTAAAATAGTTGTTGGAACAAGGATGGCCACCTGTTTTCCATCCATGACCGCCTTAAAGGAGGCCCTGATGGCCACCTCAGTTTTGCCAAAGCCCACATCACCGCAGATAAGCCGGTCCATGGGTTTTTCTGACTCCATATCTGAAAGCACGTCATCAATAGCCTTAATCTGATCCGGAGTTTCCTCATACTCAAAGGTTGCTTCAAACTCCCTGTAGTAATTATCTACCTTTGAAAAGGCAAAACCCTTGAGGAACTTTCTTATGCCATAGATTTTGACCAGGTCTTTGGCTATCTTCTCAATCGCCTGCTTGGCCTTCTTTTTCGTAAGCATCCAGGATCTTCCACCCAGCCTATCCAAAAGGGGACTCTCGTCATCGAGTCCAATATATTTCTGGATACGGTCTATCCTATCTGCCGGAATGTAAAGGCGATCATGATCAGCATACTCAATGGTGACAAAATCCCGCACCCTCTTGTTGATCTCCATCTTTGAAAGTCCACCGTAACGCCCAATGCCGTGGTCTTGATGCACAACGAGATCACCCACCTGCAGCTGACTCAGTCCTGTCCATGGAATGCCCTGCACCCGTTCCCTTTTGGCCCTCTTTTCTCTCAGCTTCTTTTCCCCGAAGATCTCATCTTCGGTAATTATGATCAGGCCAGAATCTAGGTGCCTCAATCCTTGAGAAAGGTAGCCCAAACAGATATATAATCCCTTTTTCCTTTTCACCTGAGACCAGTCAGAAAGTATCTCTTGGACGGTAAGGTGATAATTCAGCAAGATCTCTTTCAGGCGTTGCGCCTGCTGTTCTGTTCTGCAGATGAGTATGATTTGGTTTCCTTCCTCAATCCATTCCCCAACGTTACCTGCCAAGGGAGCAAGTGAAACCTTTTGACGACCAATATCCCGATAGTCAAACTGGATTCCTGGTTTCAGGGATTCCCTGAAATCTACCACTAGCTCTGTCTTTCTCGGCCCACTGCTGATAGCAAGATCCAAAAAATCAATCCTGGGAAATCCTTCAAAGCCGTCTTCCAGTTCTTTTGTTGGGACAAAGACCTCATCAGTTTGAGGAAAAGGTTTACCCTCTTCTAAGGCCTCATTCTGAAATCTTTGTGTCTCCCGGGTATATCTATCCACAATTGATCGGGCGCTCTCACCAAATCTCTCTGATTTGATAATGCACAGATGAGCCTGCTCGGGCAGGTAGTCAAAGAAGGTATCGAGATGGGAATAAAAATGTTGCAGCCATGCCTCCTGTCCTGGAAAACTCCCACCAGTTTCCGAGCTTGCTGGAAGTCTCCCCATGGACCGTGCCCTTTTAACATTGGAAGGGC
>DAOVRY010000118.1 GCA_030633645.1 Pseudomonadota bacterium
AAAGGAGGTCATGGCTGTTTTTGAAAGGCGATATCTCAAAAAAAATTCCACCGGGTCTTGCAGTGGCCAAATATGTGGGGTTTACACCTCGGAAGCCCTGGGAGTCTCCGTCTGGTTCATCTAAACCCCACATATTTGGCCACCTCCCGTGGGGCCAATACATAGCGCCTTGAGAAAATTGGCATGACCGGATAGAGGTAATTATGTACACGTTCTCTAACCAATATACCATTGAGTAAACACTTTTGAGCGATACTAATTTTTTATTCTCGGAAAAACTGTATCGATGCTCTGAAGAGGAAAAACATGTATAGGTTCAACGCCCCATGGAACCACGTTGAGGTTTCATGGTTTGTTTCTGTAGATCTATCCTTTGAAAAGGAAAGGGGGCTTTAATGGGTACCACTGCAGATAAACTGAAGGAGTTAGAGGAGAGGAAAGAAAAAGAGCTCGCCATGGGCGGAGCACAACAGATCCAGAAGCAGCATGACAGAGGTAAGCTCACTGCACGAGAGAGGCTGGAACTACTCTTCGATCCTGGCAGTTTTCGAGAGCTTGATATGTTTGTCAGGCATCGGTGTGCAGACTTTGATATGCCTCAAACCTTTATCCCTGGAGAAGGTGTGATCACCGGCCACGGTACGGTAAAAGGGAGATTGGCATATGCGTACTCTCAGGATTTTACCACAGTAGCTGGTACCTTGGGAGAGATGCATGCCAAGAAAATATGTAAGGTTATGGATCTGGCTCTCAAGACCGGGGCTCCTCTTGTCGGGTTCAATGACTCAGGAGGCGCCAGGATACAGGAGGGCGTCGATTCCCTTGCTGGCTATGGCGACATTTTCTACAGGAACTCCTGTGCTTCTGGTGTGATTCCGCAAATTTCAGCCATTATGGGCCCTACCGCCGGTGGCGCGGTATATTCTCCTGCAATGACCGATTGGATATTTATGACCAAGAAAAGCAGTCACATGTTTATCACGGGTCCAGCAGTAATCAAGGCAACTATTGGTGAGGAAATCAGTTTTGAGGATCTGGGTGGAGCCATGGTGCATAACACAAAAAGTGGGGTCGCCCACTTTGCGTGCGATAGCGACGCCCACTGTATAGAAAGGATCCGGGAATTGCTCGCCTATTTGCCATCGAACAATATGGAAGATCCTCCGGTAGTGAACTTAGGAGATGACCCTGGTCGAACTGATCCACACCTTGATACTATCATCCCTGATAACCCGAGATCTTACTATGACATGAAAGAGGTTATTCGCCTCTTAGTGGATAACGGCCAGATCTTTGAACCCCATGAACATTATGGCAAGAATATTATTATCTGTTTTGCCCGGCTTAATGGAAGGAGTGTGGGCATCATTGCGAATCAACCAAGGTTTCTGGCTGGATGCCTCGATATCAATGCCTCAGATAAGGCTACCAGGTTTATTCGCTTCTGCGATGCCTTTAATATACCCCTCCTCACCATTGTGGATGTGCCTGGGTATTTACCGGGAAGCAAACAGGAATGGGGGGGTATCATACGGCACGGCGCCAAGCTTCTCTGGTGTTACAGTGAAGCTACCGTGCCAAAGATAACGTTAATAACCAGAAAGGATTACGGAGGAGCCTTCCTAGCCATGTGCGGAAAGCCTCTCGGGAGTGACTATGTATTTGCCTGGCCTACGGCAGAGATTGCCGTTATGGGGGCCGAGCAAGCGGCCGAGATTGTTCACCGAAAAGAGATAAAGGGAGCTTCTGACCCTGCGGCAAAGAGGGAGGAGAAGATTACCGAGTACCGGGACCACTTTTCCAATCCATACATCGCCGCCTCCCGGGGATTTGTAGATGGGGTTATTTTACCCCGGGACACCAGGCCCCAACTCATAAACGCCCTGGAGATACTCACTACCAAGAGGGAAACAAGGCCTGCCAAAAAACATGGGAATATCCCTGTCTAGATCCCGGAGAAGGAGAATCGGTATGGTAAAGAAGAGAGAAGGGAAGACATCGGGCTCCACTGAGGCACGTTCCAAACCCAAAAAAACAGAAACCGCCAGGAAAGAAGAACAAAAAAGACCTTCCTCAATCAATCTCTGGGGCGTCGCTGGGAGGCAAGAAATAATGGAAATGAGGAGGCTCTGCCAGTTAAGAATTCCTGGAAGATAGCCGAGTTTGAGACTTTCCACCACGTAACCCACATTCACTCCAACCAGCCCAGATAATGAGGAGATACTATGATGATCAGAGAGGTTTCTACTCAGGAGATCATCAAGGTAGTCAAAGACTTGTGTATCGATGCAAACTATAATCTCGGCACCGATGTCCTTGCTGCCTTTGACCAGGCCATAGAAAACGAAAAATCAGAGACAGCACGAGAGGTCCTGAGGGAACTGAAAGAGAATGCTCGGATTGCCCGGGAAGAAAAGGCTCCCATATGCCAGGATTGCGGGCTTGCTGTCGTGTTTATGGAAATTGGTCAAGATGTCCATATCACAGGTGGTGATCTAAAAGCGGCAATCAATGAGGGTGTGAGACAAGGGTATGAGGAAGGGTATCTGAGAAAATCGGCATGCAATCCTATTACCAGAAAAAACACCGGTGACAATACCCCTGCCATTATACACCTGGAAATTGTCCCGGGGGATAAGATAAAGCTTATTGTGGCCCCCAAAGGAGGAGGCAGTGAGAATATGAGTAGGGTAACCATGCTTACCCCAGCAGCAGGTATGGAGGGAGTAAAAGATTTTGTAGTAAACAGGGTAAAAGAGTCCGGTTCCAATCCGTGTCCACCAACTATTATTGGGATTGGTGTGGGGGGAACCTTTGAAAGATCTGCAATGCTCGCCAAGAAGGCACTCTTAAGAACCCTCGGGGAGAGAAATCCTGATCCGGAACTGGCAAATATTGAAAAAGAAATTTTTGCAAGAATCGAAAAATTAGGGATCGGTCCCATGGGATATGGGGGCACTACGACTTCACTCGATGTGTTTCTGGAAATGGAACCCTGCCACATTGCCAGTTTACCGGTAGCAGTCAATATACAATGTCACGCAGCGAGACATAAAGAGGCAGTGATATAGTATTATTGTTTGTTATCCGTTGTCTGTTGTCCGTTAAGAGGCTGTTGCCGAAATCCCTTTTCGCTTGGTCTAAAACACTTTTTGGCAAATCTAAGGCTCACTCCAGGCGATGTCAAAACTCGCCTTTAGGGCTCAAACAGTTGACATCGCTTATCTTCCGCTTCGCCAAGATTTGATATCAAAAAACGTTTTAATGACCGCTCAAAGGAATTTCTGTTTGGGCAACAGCCTGTTAAAACCTAAGAACTCAAAAGAATCTAGAAACACAATAAACACTGCAGATTGGAGAAGAAGATGTCTCAACAAATCAGACTGACGACACCACTCACCACTGATGATGTGGAGAAACTCCGTATCGGAGATAAGGTATTGTTAAATGGTGTTCTCTTCACTGGAAGGGATGCTGCACACAAAAGGCTGTTTGACCTCATCCATGACGGAAAAGAACTCCCGATCGATGTCAAAGGCCAGGTAATCTATTACGTCGGTCCTACACCTGCAAAGCCAGGAAAGCCGATTGGCTCTGCCGGCCCCACCACAAGCTACAGGATGGATCCATATTCTCCCAAATTAATCGAGCTGGGATTAAAGGGCATGATTGGCAAAGGAAACCGCTCCCAGGCTGTTATCGACGCTATGAAGCAATTCAGGGCAGTATATTTTGGCGCCACTGGTGGAGCAGGAGCTCTCATTGCTAAGAGAATTAAGAAGGCCGAGATTGTTGCCTACCCCGATCTCGGGCCCGAAGCAATCCGAAGATTAGAGGTAGAGGATTTTCCAGTAACAGTCATCAATGACACAAAAGGAAATGATCTCTTTGTAGAGGGCATCAGTCGATATGCTCAGGGATAAGCAATGAACTACCCTGCAGCAAGCTGCAGGGTATCAGTGAAATAGTTCTAACTGTCTGAGGTCTGCTTTGGGTTTACCTTGCTTTTGGACATATTTTTCTACTGTGTCCCAATTGCCCCGTTCACCAACGGTGCCAACATAGTAACCATCAGTCCAAAACTCTCCTCCCCAAAGCTCCTTTTTCACAGTGGGTTTCCTTCGCAATATTTCGCGGGCAGTGATACGCTTGAAAATCTGAACAATCCTTTCCGGCGCTATCTTAGGATGAGCACTGCATAAGAGGTGAATATGATCTTTGTTTGTAGATGGCTTCCATCTCCATGGGTACCGTTCAGTTATTCTTTCAGCAGTTTCTACGATTATCTTTGTAACTTCACTGTCTAATAGAGCCTTTCGGTATTTCACAGGAAACACGATATGATACTGAATCTGCCACGCGCAGTGATAACCTTTCTTAACCGTCTCCTTTGACATAATCCCTGTTTATCACAGGGGTATCCCCGTAGCCTGCTACGGGGAATTAACAAGCTAAAATCTAGAAGAGAGAAGGGAGAAGTAGGCTTATGTGGGAATCAGATGTTAAACAATTGGAAAGAAGAAAGAAAATTGCCCGGCAGCTGGGAGGCAAAGAAAACGTCGCCAAACACCATCAAGAGGGCAGAATGACGGTGAGGGAGCGGATAGATGTGTTGGTTGACAGGGGCTCATTCATTGAGAGAGGCATCCTTGCCGGGGTGCCGACCTACGATATCGATGATAAGAATAAGCTCATCGACCTAGCACCCTGTCCATTTGTGATGGGCATAGCGAGAATACACGGCCGCAGGGTTGCGGTGCATGGCGACGATTTTACGGTAAAAGGTGCCTCCGTTGGAAGACTATACAAAACCAAGAGCGCCTATTTCGTAAAGAT
>DAOVRY010000013.1 GCA_030633645.1 Pseudomonadota bacterium
AGGAGTGTCTTAAAAAAGCCAGGGAGCTGCAGAAGAGCCAACCCGGGCTTAGGCCTGAGAAGGAAGCAAGGAAAGTATTTTCCGAGCTTGAAGAGTTCATAAGATATGCAGAAGCGAAAGCACTTGCCAGGGCAGCGGTTCCGGATATAGGGCCCAGTGCACCTCAGTTAGTGAAACGTGAATCGAGACCAAAGAAACAGAAGGCAGAGAGAGCCGAACAAGCGCGGTGGAGTGAACCCAAAAGTAGGCCAGAAATCAAGAGCCCACCCGCAGAGGTCCAGATTCCATTACACAGAATTCCTTTAAAGACAGAGCCCGTGAATGAGGAAACATTCTCATTATTCCTCAAAAGGGACACATCAACATTAAAAGAGTGCCAGTTACTGATTGACTATACACACCTTACTATTCAAAGTGGTTTTGATGATCTTTTATGCCTGAATGCAATAACTGATGTGGAGAAATACTGGTATCAGATTGAGACTGTAAAGAAGGTTCTCAAATATTTTCATGGAAGGGTTCTTTTATCTGATGAGGTCGGACTTGGAAAGACCATAGAAGCAGGAATGCTTGTAAAGGAGTACCTGATGCGCGGCATGATTAAAAATGTCCTGATACTCACTCCTGCGTCGCTGGTTTCGCAGTGGAAGGAGGAGATGCGGACTAAATTTGGTATTGAATTCATGACCACCGATGACCCCGAATTTATGAGGGACTCGATTAATTTCTGGAACAACAGGTTCATTATTGCATCTATAAATACAACGAAGAGCAGTAAGAACATGCCTGTAGTTGTTGAAAAATTCTATGACCTTGTAATTATTGACGAGGCGCATCATTTGAGAAATCGAACCACGCTCGCATGGAAGCTTGTCAATCAAATCAAAAAGAGATTCATCTTTCTGCTTACTGCCACTCCTGTTCAGAACAATCTCATAGAGCTTTTCAATCTTATTACACTTTTGAAGCCAGGTCAGTTTAAGACAGAGAAACTTTTCAGGAAGGAATATATCCAGAGAGGCAATTTGAAAGCCCCTGCTAACAAGGAAAGATTAGCCGGTCTTTTGAGGGATGTGATGATAAGGAATACAAGGAGTGCGATAGATCTCAAACTTCCGAAAAGGTTCGCTACAACTATAAGGGTCGAGCCAACAGAGACTGAAAAACAGATCTATTTAAGGATTAGCGACTTCCTGAGAAATCAGAACTTCAAAAAACCGATGATTAATCTCTTTCTGAGAGAAGCAGGAAGCAGCCCATTTGCTCTGAAGAATACCCTTCTCAATAAAGATGGCACAAAAGATATTATTGATGCAATCAATAGTCTCGAGGACATATGCAAAGGCAACGAACTTCTGAAGATACTGCTGAAAAACCCGGCTGAGAAGAAGGTTGTTTTCACACAGTACTTGAAGAGTGTGGACTATGTCACTGACCTCTTGCAGAAGCACGGGATATCGTTCGTTACCTTCAGAGGCGATATGCCACTCAGGAAGAAGGACGAGGCGATTGCAAGATTCAGAGAAGAGATTCCTGTGCTTGTCTCTACAGAGTCAGGTGGTGAGGGTAAAAATATGCAGTTCTGTAACACAATCATCAATTTTGACCTTCCGTGGAACCCTATGAGGATTGAGCAGAGGATAGGCAGACTTCACAGAATTGGACAGACCCGTGATGTCTTCATATTTAATCTCTCGGTGAAAGGAACGATTGAGGACTATATAATTGATATTCTGGCTAATAAAATAGGCATGTTTGAAATGGTCATAGGAGAGATAGAGCCAATCCTCGGGCATATTGGAGAGGATAAAGAGTTTGAGGATATAATCCTGGAAATCTGGTCTAATAGTAGCGATACAGAGAATCTTAAAGATGGGTTTGAGCAACTCGGCAATGAGTTGTTGAATGCTAAGAGGGAATATCTGAAGACGAAAGCCCTTGATGAGGAGATCTTTGGCGAGGATTATGAGGTATAAGAGATTAGATGAAGTAATAGCTGATGTATTGACCCATAATGGCGCCGTTTTAGCCCGCAATGAAGAAGATGGCTCTCTGGAGGTACTTGCCCCACCAGATGTTTCCAAAGTCTTAAAGATTCCAGAGTACACACGATTGCGTTTTTCCTACGACGAAATCAGTGATGGGACAATCTATGCATCGTTCGACTCCGAGTTTTTCATCTCGTTGGGGAAGCTTTTTTCCGGGAGGGGAAGATTCTCCATTGCAAGCTGTGAGTCCCACACTCCAGATATTGAGAAGCTATCAAGGTTAATTTCTGAAAAGATTGCCTTCAATAATGCGACGTTCCGCTTAGGCAAAAGCGAGGTTAAGAACATATCCTACTTGCTCTTTTACTTTAAGTATGTGGCATTATCCGATGAAAAACGTGAGGGTATCCTGCCACTATTGATAAATGAAGTGAATCTTTCCACTCTGCCTTTTGAACACGGCGCTACAGAGTTGAAGGAGATAGAGGATGAACTAAAAGATATTGAAAGACATGAGATAAAGAAAGTGTTTCAATCAGCGTATTCTGCAAGTGCCCGTCTTGTGGAAGAAGAATTAAGGGATTTTATCAAAAGCCTTGATAGGAGGCTTAACCGCGACATTAGAAGGGTATATGAGTATTATGGGACACTCAAAAAGGAGACAAAAAGGGCTCTAAAAAAGAAGGCTCTTGCTAATGCGATGAGCGAACTTAATTTGTTGCAAGAGATGCGGGAGCATGCCAGTAGCGATACCATGCGAGAGATAGAAAGGTTACAGCAAGATATAGATAGCCGGATTGAAAAGCAGATAGAAGACAGAACAATAAAGGGTGATGGCTTGGATAAGCTGTTTAATAAGATAGATGTAATAGAAGCGGAGCGCAAATGGAAAATTCAGGACTTAGTTGCAAAATACGCACTGAACATCAAGATAGAACCAGTCTCAACTATCCGCATAGATACACAATCCATTGTATTCTGGATAAATATAAAGCGCAGGCTTTCCTCCAGACAGTTTCCAATCACCTTTAACCCTATGACGAGACAAATTGATGCCCTGCCATGTGAGTCATGTTTTAACCCACGGAAGCCTTACTATGTATGTGACGATAGGCTTCATATTATCTGTGCTCGCTGTTTCAAAACATGCCCTGATTGTGGGAAGAAATACTGCATCGCTTGCTACAATATATGCCCAAAATGCAGAAAACGGAGGGAATCTGCTCGTTAACTGATCTTGCCACATTCCGTCACCTCCCGCCAATAGCCTTTCGTCTCTGGTAGTACCGGGCTGCGCCGAGCATTTCCTGTTCAGCTGGCAAAAGAAAGCGCACTGGCTTCATTTTATTTTGCTTGGAGCGTCACGAAAAACGTCTTCTGCCGATCGACTCGAGATCCGTCCCCTCTTGTACTCCCGATATCGCCTTTCCGCTTCCTCGACCCAAAGACGTTCGCATTCAGCGTCGTCCGGGGCATCAAGACTTGCAATGAGGTGCTCCGCGAGCGTTGCCCGGTCCTTCACCGGCATCTGCAGGGCTTGCCGCTCAAAATCCTTCAAATCTACCGACATAGCTTCACCTCCGTTTTGTCTGTTTAGACTACCACATTTGCAGGGATTCCGCAAAAGATTTACGAGGCTTTCCGCCTGCCCTTAGTTATCATCTATAAAATACTCTCGCTATGGTGAAATCTATGTAATCAGGCTGACTGCTTCAGCATCCCTCTTGCCCACACCAGTATTTCCCTTAGAGCCTCTTCAGCGTCTTCGCTTATCTTGCTCACCTTAACATCCTCAGGGGATTCAGATCCGTTATGAAAATGCTTTGGAAAGGTTGTCACATGCTTCCACTTCCCATGTGGGATATTATCATGTCGATAAATTTTACCATCAATATGTCGCCTCTCCCAGTGATATGAATACCTTTCTCTCCTCTTCCAGGAAAACCATATATCAAGGTAGCTCCTATCCGAGAAGAGAACACGAAACGTGTCCTGCACGAAAACCGTATCCTCAACGATATCCGAGAACTCTATCTCAGCAATACGCCGAATCTTTTCGTAGATGGGGAGCATCAGAGAACGCTCAGAGCTTTCCTGATGGATTCAATCTCAGCTTCGAGATGATCCAGCCTGAAGTAATCCTCCCGACCGTCTTTCTCCTCTATCCTGTCCTTTTTAAAGAGGTTTTCCAGATCATCGGCTGTCTTTACCCCATACTTCTGCCCGACCCTGAAAAGTTCTGCTTCGCGCTGTCGCAATTGCTGATGTAAATATACCCTTACTGCCTCTCGCTCTAACGTGTCCGTGTCCAGATCAAGCACAGAGAGCACCTCGCTACACTTCTCCTTCAACAACTCACTTGTAGTCATCACTTTACCTCCTCATCGTGCTCGTTAAGCCAAACAGTATATTTTGCATCTTCCGGAATAATCACCTCTGCCATTTCTCCCACCTTCGCTTTAACCATACCATATTTTCCCCACCCCTGTCACCCCTTCTTTCTTAATCTGAGTAAATATTTAAGATCTTCTAAATCCTGTGTTCGCCCAGCAGATCGCTTCATCTTTATAAGATCATCCAGTGAAGCAAAATTGACAAGAGTATCGCCAAACTTAGCTCTTACCTTATTCTTCCAGACATTCTCAAAAGTTACGCCTTTCACAAAAGGATGGACGTCAGTTTCTACGGCATATTGACGAATTAACAGTTTCTTTGCAAGCAGCTCATCCAGGGTAACACCGGTCATATCATATCCAAATTCTTTCAGGGCATTCCACACCCTTTCTGCATTGGGCCTCTCTGGCTTTATAAAAATATCAATGTCTAAGGTAGCACGAGAATAACCGTGGACAGGAAAGGCTGTAGCTCCAATTATTACAAACCTAACCCTATATTCTTTTAATAATTTGAGTAGTCTTTCTGTATCCACTTCTCTTAGAGAGGTTAAGCATTTCTTGAGTTTTTTTAAACATCATCTGAAATCTCTGTTCAGTCGTTAAAGACTTAAGGTAATTTAACTCAAATTCAATCTCTTTGTTCTCATTATGCTTCTTCAATTTCAAGATATTTCCACCCATCGACTTCCCCATCGCCCCTGCCATCCCTCTCACCTCCACTTTAACCATACCACATTCCCCTCCCCCTGTCAATACAGCGAAGCAGTACTGCAGCGGAGCAGCACTGCTTCACCGTGTTTCACCGTAAAAATGGCAGGCCATTCGCCTGCCCACATGCCTGCCTATCCCCTGCAACTTTTAACTTTAAGCTTTCAACTATCTTTTACTCCGTCACCTCCCGCCCAAAACCTCCATCATCTTACCTATGAACTTCTCAGCACTTTCTATAGACTCCTTAGCATCCTTCTCGGTGATCTTCACCTTCTCCTTGTAATCTGCCCTGTACCTTGCTTCTTGTGCAACAGCAAACATCCTACCAAAGCTCTTGTCTAACTTGCCATTTTCTATACAGTACTTGCCCAGCAGTCTCTTTGTCCCGTCATGAGTATGAGGATCCCCTTCCCCTCAGCCAAAAGCACTGCCTTAGTTGCACAGAACATAGCATAGTAAGAGGCGGATACTACATCCCTCCTGTGACCAGTTCTTAGAAGGTCCTTGGCCGCTTTGACTTTATCTGCAGCCATAGTCATTCTCAACTTAATAAATTCCTCCTTCTCTTTCGGCTCCATAACTCAATCCCTTCAGATTTCACATGCTCCATTAGAGGTGACCATTCTCTAAATTCCCTTTCCTCTACCACCAATGGAGATATATCTACCATATACTTGACGATTGCGTCCATGCTCAAAGCTACTATCTCCCGGTGCATCTTCCGGTTGTCCCTGTCAACGACTACCAGAACGTCAGTATCTGAATCCCTGCTGGAATCTCCCCTGACCCTGGAGCCAAACAAGATTAGTCTCTCCACCCTCTTCGGAAACCGGGATACTAAACTCCTCTGATACTCCAGCAAAGCTTTCTTGTGTTTCAATGACAATCTTGAACCTTCTCTCATCATACCCCAACCCCTTAGGTTTCATCATGACTATACCATATCCATATTCCCCCTGTCAATAAAAATGGCAGGCTCTCGCCTGCCCTTAGCTAAGCCATCAACTATAAGCTGCTTTTAGTTCGTCACCTCCCGATGGTAACTGGTACCCACGGTCGTGCTGGGGGGGACCACAGTGAAGGTTATAACCTGTGCATCCCCAGTGCCATTGCCATCAACGGGCATGATGAAGACGGTATATGGCTGGGAGCCACTGAGTGGTGGACTGTTCGGCGTAGCAAATAAACCATTATTGTCGAGTAGACATATTCAATCCTCCTTGAGATTGTCAGCCCCTCACAGAACCGGACTTGAAGATTTCCTTCATCCGGCTCTTCAGAAGCACATCCCTACCAAAGCACAGGGTAAGAGTGATGTATCCTTGGTTTAGGCAACGGATTATTTTGAAGGTATCTGCAAAACTGCAGCCAGTTATAACTTTTCTTCTGACTGCGCCTATTCACCCACTTGAAGGTCTTACTTATGGCCTGTGAGTGGTAACTCTGCATTTCCTTCATATTGCCGCTGATTCCATAATAGCGATAATGACCTTCCAACTTCCGTCCTAAGATTCCCCACCACTCTTTTAGCTTGCACCTGTTCCTTACCGCCTTCAACCATTTCTTTAGCTCTCCCATCTTCTGCCTATACTTCTTCTTGGATGTCTTTCTGCCCAAAAGAAAGTTTCCTCTTCGGCTTGTCGTGCAGTAGAAGGTGAAACCAAGAAAGTCAAAGGTGTCCAGCTTCTTTCCTTGTTTCTGGGCAGAAGCAAACGGATACCTGCCAAAAGGAATTGTTCGGCTCTTCTCTTTTGAGATTTTCAGCCCAAACTTTGCCAGTCTTTTCACTACTTCCGTTTCAAACATTGTTGCGTCTGCCTTCTTTTGGAAGGTAGCAACACCGTCATCGGCGTAGCGGATAAGTTGACAGTAGGCAATTGCCTGCTTCTTAAAGTCTTGCTCAAACCAGAGGTCAAGGCAATAGTGCAGGTAGACGTTAGCGAGCACAGGGCTTAAAATTGATCCCTGAGGTGTGCCTTCGTCCGCCTGATGAAATTTGCCTTCCTCCATATAGCCAGCTTTAAGAAAGCGGCCGATTAGCCTTAAGATGTTCGGGTCGGCTATCCTTTTCTTTAGCAGAGCCATTAATTCCTTGTGGTCTACAGTATCAAAGAACCTTTCGATGTCGATGTCAGCGATGTAGTTGGTATACTTCACCATTACCGCTTCATAGATGGTATCCACTGCCTGATGGCAGTTTCTACCTGGTCTAAAACCAAAGGATACGGCTATGAAGTCTGCCTCATAGATTGCCTCAAGGATTCTCTTTAGGCCAAGCTGGACTATTTTATCCTCTACCGACGTAATCCCTAAGGGGCGCATTTTCCCGCCACCTTTTGGGATATAAACCCTTCTTGCCGGTTTGGGACGGTATTGCCAGTTTCGCATCCTACCTACCAAATCCTTGATGTTTTCGGTGAGGTTTTCTCCATACTCTGCCACCTTTACCCCATCTACCCCAACTGCCTTATCCCTTTTAAGACAGTAGAAGCATTCTTCAAGGAAATCCTCATTGAGCAGGTGCATTAGAGACGTAAACCGCTCCTTTGGATTTCCTCTTGCTTTGGTGGTTAGGATAGATAGTTTTGTTGCCATCTTTAACCCGCCTCTGCGTGTGGAAGATGTGTCCTTATCCATCCGTCGCACTCCTGCTAACCTCTTTTCTCCACAGACATTACTCTGCTTCATCGATATTATAGGTTAGTCCGACTTCCAGAGCGTTATAACACCTCTTACCGTCTATAGGCTTGCAGGTGCTATTTACTGCACGGGATACGCTCTGGCTCTCCCGAGTTCCCCTTGATTCCTTGTAGTAGCTCGCTGTGGTCTTAGACCCCACTGGTCTCTTATAGTCTCGCCTTTGCGACTATAAGAATACTGCCTGCTCCATAATGAAAAGTATCGGCAACCAGAATACGAGTATTTCGGGGCTGTTATCCAACCTTTGCTTTCGCTACGGCTCGCTACCTCCCTTCCCCCAGCTTCAGGCCTCCCTGTGGGGGTTGGTGCTGGGCTGATGGCTAATCTTTGCCCAGACTGGACTTGCACCAGCAAGAGCTAAGGAGCTTTGCTCGGCGCACTCCATCATCCTCCGTGTTAGCTACCGTATTCAAGAGGTTGTCAGAATCGTTGGAATGAACTATTGATATGCGGTTAAGAGCGTTGGCAATCTCTGCTCCTGAGAGCACAGCCGATATGGTATAAGGCGCTCGGTCTAAGGTAATATCGGGCGTTGTTTTCCCATCAGCCTGAACATCGTCCGTAGGAAAGATTTGACTAACCGTGGCATCGCCAGGAGAAAGGGCGATTCTATCCACGTAGATGCTACTATTGTTACCGCTATTATTTGTGAGGGCCATCTGTATACTCTCCACTCCCTTTGCCGCCCACCCATTCAAAGGGTCATCAACAGGCCCTGGATTGAAATCGCCGATGGCTTCATCAGGATTTGCGCTAGGCGTGAAATCATTGGCGGTTGTACCGCTAGGTAATGTCACATATTGGTACCTCCACCCCGTCCAGTCAAGACTAATTGGTGTAGTCAGATCCCAAGTTTGGTCGACTCCTGGCCATCCACCGTTTAAGCCATCATCATCCTCTTCAGTGATTATTATATCCAGCGTATCAGTGCCACTGCTATCATTACTATAAATCCACATACCCATATAAAGGGGAGCGATGACATAACATCCTGACCAGTCGGAACCATCCTCATCGCTACAAGTGTAGCTAACGGTGCCAGCATCTATTTCAACGGCGTTCCCGGTGCCTTCCGCTGTTTCATTCTGGACAGTGTTAGCTCCTGCCCCCCAGCTCCAGCTACCTTCTATGTCTGTGGTATCAAGATTATCCCCATCATCATACACACAATAAGTAGTAGCCCAAAGCTTTAGAGACAATCCGCACATTAAGAAAAAGCTTATTAAGGCCAACATCAGGAAGATCTTCTGAGACATTTTGTTCATGCTCATCGCCTCCTTCCAT
>DAOVRY010000081.1 GCA_030633645.1 Pseudomonadota bacterium
ATGCCAATTTCCTCAAGGCGATATCTATTAGACTCACCGGAGGTGGCCAAATATTTTGTATTTAACAGGACATAACCAAAGGTGCAAATGTTTTGTGGAGTAAATCCCAAATATTTGGCCACTGCAGAAGACGGTGGTATTTTTTTGTGAGATATCGCCTTTCAGAAACAGGCATTACCTTCTTAAACCTAAATGCCTCAACTTTTGAACGTTACCAAGATATTAGGAGGGAAAGTCAAAGGTAGCCATCTCCCCTAACTCCTCCTCAATTCTCAACAGCCTATTGTACTTGCATATCCTCTCAGAGCGGCTCAGGGATCCTGTCTTAATCTGTCCACTGCCTGCAGCCACGCTCAGATCAGCAATAAAACTATCCTCCGTTTCTCCTGAGCGATGTGAAATAATGGTTCTCCACCCTGCCCTGTGGGTCATCTCAATTGCCTGGAGTGTTTCTGTGAGCGTCCCAATCTGATTAAGTTTTATCAAAACTGCGTTGGCAGATCTCTCCTTAATGCCCCTGTCGATTCTCTCAGGATTGGTAACAAAGAGATCATCACCTATAATTTGAATCTGATCTCCCAGCTGGCTGGTCAAAGCCTTCCACCCAGCCCAGTCGTTCTCATCAAGACCATCTTCGATAGAGAAGATAGGATAGCGATTTACCCAATCAGCATAAAACTCGATCATCTTCTCTGAATTCCTTACGGACTGATCAGACATGCTAAAGATGTACTTGTCGTCTTGATAGAAAGAGGAGGCCGCTGCATCAATTGCCAGAACAACGTCCTCACCTGGCTTATAGCCGGCCCTTTCTATTCCCTGTATTATCATCTCGATTCCTTGATCGTTCGATTTCAGGTCTGGTGCAAAGCCACCCTCATCACCAACACCGGTTGATAACCCCTTATCTGAGAGAACCTTTGCAAGGGCATGAAATACCTCTGAACCTATTCTGAGGGCCTCTCTGAAGGTCTCACCCCCTTTGGGCACGATCATGAATTCCTGAAGGTCCAGATTGTTGAGAGCATGCTTTCCCCCGTTTAGGATATTCATCAGAGGCATGGGAAGGCGGCATGCATTTGTTCCGCCGATGTACCTATACAGGGGCATACCCAAGGAATCGGCAGCGGCCCTGGCTACTGCAAGGGAGACACCCAGGAGCGCATTAGCACCCAGTTTTCCTTTGTTTGGTGTACTGTCGAGCTCAATCATTGTCTGGTCAATCAGGGGCTGGTCAAAGGGATCCATTCCTCTTATGGCTGGGGCAATGATCTGGTTGACATGTTCTACTGCTTTAGTAACCCCTTTGCCGGAATATCTTTTTGGATCCCCATCCCGCAGCTCTAAGGCCTCAAATTTGCCCGTAGAGGCACCAGATGGCACAGCGGCCTGGCCCCACCCTCCTTCTGACAGCCCTACTTCAACCTCAATAGTAGGATTTCCTCTGGAATCCAGAATTTCCCTGCCATAGACGATCTCGATCTTTTCCATATTATCCCTCCATTATCAAAATACAAGATCATTAGTTTAGGTTTTATTTTCAATTTCCAATTTTGATCATTCCCTTGGTTCCTCCTCCCTTACTTTCCAACCTGAGCCCGTGCAGGCTGCGACGGTAACACCTCGAGCAAGAGATCCATTCGAATTAAACCAGATAGGGCCGGCAAGACCCGGCAGAGCGTTGGTGCTCGTGAGATCTTGCAAAACCTGCCGGATAGAATTAGCATCTGTTCCTGCTCTCTCTATTGCCCACAACAAAAGGTCGACAGCATCGTACGCCTGGACGGCTACCCAATCCATGGTACGCTTAAATTCTCTTTCATACCTAGTTTTCAAATCTCTACCTTTTTTGAAATCAGATCTCCAGACACAGGGGTGAGCTGCCAGAATCTTTGCGCTGTGCCTTCCTGCCAGCTCCAAGAATTCTTCTGATATTATCCTGTATGTTCCAAAAGCCAGAGGGCTGCGGACCTTTTCCGGCAATTCCCTGACTATCAGGGCTGCTAACTCAGGTCCTACAGCCAAGAAAATGCCCCCCGGTTTCATGGTAAGGATTCTATCTATTGTTTCAGTAAGATCTGGAAAGGAATTGCCTTGTACCGGGATATTCTCTACAGAAAGCCCTATCTCTCTGCTTCTCAAAAGAAAGGAATTCTTCAGCAGGTCACCTAAAGGAGAACCCTCACAAACGAGGATAACCTTTTTCACATCTATTGTTCGATACACGTAGTCTGCCAAAGACATTGCCTGCTCGCTCTCAGAGAGAATCGTTCTGAAGGTATACGGTGACTTGATTCTTTTCAGGTCGTCTCCGGTAGCTACCGGGGAGATATGGATCAGTTCAGCCGAATTATACACAGGGATTGCAGCAAGGGTACAAACGGTGGTCAGATGTCCAATGACGGCTACCATTGATTGATGGTCGCTTATGTTTCTAGCCAATGTGAGAGCCTCTGTGGCATCTCCTTTATCGTCGAAGGTCATTAGTTTTACTGACCTGCCAGTGCACAGGGTTTCATTTTTGCCATTCCCTGTCCTCATCCGAGCACCTCTCAGCATTGACCAGCCGAAGTCGGATAATGGCCCTGAAAGGGGGGCAGTAAGCGCGATATAGACCGATTCTTTACTTTCCTTGCCTGAGGCCTCTTTGTCTGATGTGCACGAGAGGAGAATGCAGGATATAAGAACAACCTTTAGAGTAAAGATTATCAGCTTCACCTGAGAAATGGCCTCCTCACTCAACTACTTTCCCGTCTTGCACTATTTTTATCGATCCCAAATGCGTCAATGCCAAAATCATCTCCTTTCCTAACAGTTATTAATTTGGATTTTGGGCTTGGTTTGACATTTAAGTTTTGTCATTTGTCATTTATGTCAAGCTTGATCCAAGTTCTTCCCTATCTTGATACTTCTTTTTTGGCCGTGATAGTCATGAGGAGTCTATCTCTCTCTGAAAAAAACCTTTATTGGAATAAGATGTAACCCGAAGTGCTCTCTAAACTGGTTTATAAGGTATCTCTCGTATGAAATGTGAACATTATCTGGTCGGTTAACAAATACAGCAAACGTAGGTGGTTGAATCGAGGTCTGGGTAGCATAAAACAGTTTGAGCCGCCTTCTGCCAACAAGTGGCGGAGGATTTTTTCTGACAATATGTTCTAATGCCTTATTAATTGTAGGTGTTGGCACACGGGTATTAAATTGTGCCCAAACCGTGTCTACCACCGCAAACAATGTGTTTACCCTCTCTCCGGTAAGAGCTGAAATATGTATGGTGGGGACAAATGAAACAAACCCCAACTGCCGGTCGATAGAATCCTCTAAGGACTTCTGCACAGTGGCATTGTTTTTGACAAGATCCCACTTATTAAAGGCTCTCACCATGCCACAACCCCTCTCAAACGCATATCCGCAGATTCGCACGTCCTGCTCATATACACCTGCCGAAGCATCGAATAAAATAACGGAAATATGACAGCGATTTATCGCCTTCAATGCCTTAATTATTGAGAATCTTTCAATCTTTTCTTTGACCCGCGCCTTTCTTCTAATCCCGGCAGTGTCTATCAATTGATAGGCTTTTCCTTGCCTCTCAAATAATATATCCACAGAATCTCTTGTCGTGCCTGGTAGTTCACTAACAATTAATCTATCAGACCCAACAATCCTATTAATCAGGGAAGATTTACCGACATTTGGGCGACCAATAATCGCTACCTTAATGCGACCTTCTTGCTCAGTGAGATCTTCACCAGCAGGGAGATCCCTCATAACCTGGTCCATGAGGGGGCCAACCCCATAACCGTGAGCTGAAGAAATAGGGAACACCTTATCCATGCCGAGAGAATAGAATTCTAGGCTCAGTGATTCATGTTTCGGGCCATCAATCTTGTTCACCGCATACAGTACCCTTTTCTCG
This sequence comes from Pseudomonadota bacterium, assembly GCA_030633645.1. Classification (GTDB taxonomy): domain Bacteria; phylum Desulfobacterota; class DSM-4660; order Desulfatiglandales; family B25-G16; genus JADFWK01. Next base: position 3,920 of record DAOVRY010000081.1, read on the forward strand.
GATCGCCTTAAGAGCGTGAGCAACTCCTCATCTCCCAGAACAGGTCCGGTTTTCCCATCAAAGAGGAGGATAATCACGTCTGCCTCCCCAATGGCAATCTCCACCTGTTTTTTTACCCCGTTTAATAGCGCTCCCTTAGGGGAGGAGTCAAACCCACCGGTGTCAACAAGAATAATATCTTTGTCATCCCACCTTACCGTTGCGTACAGACGATCCCTGGTTACACCGGGGATATCATCAACGAGGGCATTCCTCTTTTTAGTGAGGCGGTTGAAAAGGGTAGATTTGCCCACATTGGGGCGGCCAACTATGGCGACAATAGGAAGCATGCTGTGGATATACACAAAAATGATGAAACGTTCAACGTCATCAAGATCTATCTCGTCGTTCTGTCTTATTTGGAGGGGAAACCTTTGGAAGAACTATATAGAAGATATTTCCGTTTTCTTTGGGCTTGCAACCGGCATGGCCTCCCTGGAGCTGAACAATATTATTAACGAAGTGAAGTCCATGCCCTGAACCACCTTTGTTGTTATCTCCGGGGATCTTATAGCCATCTTCAAAAATCAGGAGCGCCTCTTTTGGAGAAATGGGTATTCCGGAGGTAAAAAGATCGACTTCTAGGGCCTTCTGGGTATCATCCGATTCCATGCCTACCACATCTATACGGTAAGAGATATACTTTCGGGGGTTACCGTTTTCATCAAAGACCGGCTGACAATACTTAAGGGCATTTGAGAAGAGATTGGCAAAGACCTGAGCTGTGAGACCAAGATCAACAAATATGGTCAGGTCACTGTCTGACGGCACATCTGAAGGACCAACAATATCTATGTTTCTATCTGCCAATCGTTTGCTGTAGTGCTCCAGTTCCGGTAAGAAAATATCTTGCAAAAGATTGTAAGACCGTCTCTTGAGCACATAGCTTCCGGTCTTGAAATGTTCTCCCCGAAAGAGCGTCTCAATAAAGAGACTCAAATGCTTAAAGTGGATCTCAAAATCCTCCATCTTTTTGCCCATATCCTCATGGATACTGTTCAGATTATCAACTACTTGGGTTATCTTTTCTTCTGATGAATGATTTTCGACTTCAGTGTGAGAGATGAGAGAGCTGAGGCTTTCTAATCCCGCGAGATGTTCTTTGAGATACTTTTTCATATTGATTAGAAACGCCTTGTAATAGAGGTTTGGTGTAATCACGTTGTGTTCAATATCTGATACGAGCTGATTGATAAACTGGATATGTTCTATATTCTGTTCAACAACGAGCTTATTATGCATATTATACCCGACCCTGTTGGCATATTTCTGGAAAAAGAGGGATTCGTGATTACTCATTCTTTTTACAGGATATATCTCAAGCATGCCCAAAATTTGGTCATCCAAGAAGAGGGGGACTTTATCTGCTAAGACCTTTTTTCCAATAATGGGAAAGATAAACGAGGAGCCGACCCTATAAGGGCTGCGGTGAATAACAACATCTGCTCTTGCTTGTATAGGAGAATCGAGAAGTCCCTCAGCGGTGCAGCACTGCAGCATAAGGGCCTCATCTTCAGGCCTTATCGTGTAGATACAGCTTTCGCAGCCAAAAAAGAACTTGATTACGGCCACTGCTGTTCTGTACAGATAAGTAATGGTGGCAAATTCCTGGGCCAGATCAAAGAAGGCAAAGATGGCCATTCTCTCCTTGGTC
>DAOVRY010000153.1 GCA_030633645.1 Pseudomonadota bacterium
ATGAAAGGGGCACAGGCCAACATAGTTCTGCCCCCGCTTCTTGAGTTCCACGTATTGCCCAATGACCTCTACGATGTCTGCTGTTTTCTTTACCTCTTCTTTGGCCTCTGATGAATCCATAACGTAAGTGCCTAAAGTTTAAAGTGAGCTAAAGTGCCTAAAGTTTAAGTGCTAACCTGCCCAGATAAACTAATCTTAAGGCCAACCTTTGCTGTGTTTTTTGTGAATTATCCGTAATGCTAGACCACTCTTGTCCAAAAACGATTTTTTCTTTGGACAGCATTTTGGTTGTGTAAAGGCCCGGACATTTTTCTGAAGCAGCTGCAGGCTCTCCAAAGCCCTTTATTTATGGCTTGACAGGACTTTTTCGCTTCTAATTACCCCTAACCCTCGAAACTTGGCGCTTTTGGACAGCATATTCGCTCAAAGACAACCTGAATTACTGCAGGGAGAAGCCATCGTGTAAAATCAGATACTTACCTGTCCAAAAAGGCGGATTCTGATTTATTTTGGACAGCAATGATGCTAGACATAACTTTAGCTCACTTTAAACTTTAGCTCACTTTAGGCACTTTTAAAGCTCAACTATCGTTATGCCATCGTTGACCCTATCCCTACCTCCAGGGTTAAAATCCCTGACATTCAGGTTTTCCTCTAAATGTTCTCTGATAGCCTTTCTTAAGGTCCCAGAACCGACACCATGAATTATCTTTACCCTGGTATACCCGTGAACCAAGGCCTGGTCTATCATCTTATCCACAAGGGGAAGCGCATCTGCAATAGTGTACCCTATGAGATTTAAATCTTTTTGACCCATTGATGAGGATGAAATTGACCACTGTTTTCCCGCTCTCTTGTCTTTTTCCTGTTGAGGAGGAGCCTCTAGATCTGGGGTCAACTCAGATGAATCAACAGTGAGTCTCACATTTCCTATCTTGATCCGTGCCTTTGCGGAGGTTTCATCCACATTAAGAATTATGCCTCTGTTTTTCGATTGTTTAAGATAGACTGCCTGACCAGCAGAAAGGGAAACACGATTACCTGGCCATTCCGGTTCTGTTATTTCTGCCATAGCCTCAAGCAGATCTCCCTTTGCCTTCAGGTATCGTTCGGTAGCCTCAGCCTGGCCAGCAGGGCCTTTTTCTTTTATGAATTCTATCGCCTTGCTAAACTCGCTTTTTGCTTTAGCTAAGATCCCCTCTGCCCCCTTCTTTTTTTGACCTAGCATCTCGTTGACGCGCTCACCTAAGAGGATCCTTTCTGCATCCAGTCTTTTTTTCGATAGTGTGTATTCTTCTCTTTCAAGGGTAACAGCATCTTTTTCTTTCTTTACCTGCTCGAGCATCTGAGCAAGATCCTCAATCATCGAATCAGACCCTCCCCGCTCCTTTCCCAGATACGCAGCAGCCTTATCGATCATGTCTGGCATTAGCCCTATATCGCGAGCTATTTCAATTGCATGACTTACACCTGGCATCCCCGTTAGCAATCGAAACGTAGGTCTGCCCTTCTCATAGTCAAATTCGACAGATGCATTTTGGGCCTTTTTGTTAATCAGGCCATAGCCTTTCAATTTCTGATAGTGTGTAGATATTGCAGTCAGAGACCCCTGGTCTGAAAGATAGTCCAGAATGGCCATGGCCAGTGAGGTGCCCTCTTCCGGATCTGTACCGGTCCCAAGTTCATCCAGGATTACCAGAGAACTTTCACTTGCCTCCTCCAGAATCTCCTTAAGACGTTCCATACGTGCGGAAAAAGTGCTCAGTCCTATTGCTATGTCCTGTTCATCCCCGATCTGGGCGAGAATGTTATCAAAAACGCCTATCCTGCTTCCTTCAGCAGCAGGAATGTGCATACCAGCCTGAGCCATAAGGGCCAAAAGCCCAGTTGTCTTTAAAGCCACCGTCTTGCCACCCCTGTTTGGGCCTGAAATGATAAGGATGCTTTTTTCGGCATCAAGGCTAATCTTTACAGGGATGACCTCTTCTATATTTCCAGTCTCCTCTCCCGTACTGGATTCAAGGTACAGGGAAAGGAGTATGGGGTTCAGGGCATCTAAGAGGTAGATAACCTGCTCTGAGCTGAGAATGGGACTTATTCCATGTATGACCCTACTAAATTCTGCCCTGGCAAACAGGCCGTCGATCCTTCCCATGATTTCTAAACAGGTAATGAGTTCAGATGAAGCGTCAGACACAAGCCTTGTAAGTCCTTCTAAAACCCTTCGCTCCTCTTCTCTTTCCCTATCTGTGAGTTCAACTAACTGGTTGTTTTCCTCTACCACTGCCAGGGGTTCCATAAAACAGGTGGAATGGGTCCTGGAATAACTATGAACAATCCCTGTAAGGTAATTCTTTTTATCAGTTCTTATGGAAACAACATACCGCCCGTCTCTCACTGATATAAGCTTTTCCTCACCAAGATCAAGGCGGCTGAGGATATTATCTAACTTTTTCTCCACTCCCCTCCTGAGAGCAACCCTTTGAGATCTCAGAGAGGCAAGTGAGGGACTCGCATGATCAGATATTCCCCCATCTTCACTTATCGATTTTCCGATTTCTCTGGAAAGATCTGAACACTCTGGAATATTATCGATTATGTCGCCCAGGGATGGGCACAAATCACTTGCACCACGGATCCAGTTCTTTGCCTGATGAGATACCCGTAACAGATTGTTAATGGAAAGGAGTTCCTTGGGTTCGAGATAGGAACCATCTTTACCGGCTTTTTTTAGAACTGGCCTGAGATCAGTGAGGTTTGATAGAGAGACAAATCCCTTTACCAGCAGAAGCTCTCTCATCTCTGAAACAAGCCTCTGCTCAGCCTTAACAGATCCAAGATCTCTGAGCGGCTTACGTGATAGACAGTCGGAACGACCTAAAGGAGAAGCAGCATAATGTGATAAAATATCGAGCAGCCGGTAGTATTCAAGTACCCTAAGTGAATGTTCTATCATATGGGTTTTAAAGGATTACTACCTTTTCTGTTTAACTCAATAATTCTCTGGCTAGCCTATTAACCTCACGTCCATCGGCCCTGCCTGTCAACCTGGGCATTACAGACTTCATAACCTTACCCAGGTCTTTTGGGCTATTGGCCGAGGTTTCCTCAATTACTTGAGTCAGTATTTCTTTGATTTCTTCAGTTGACAGCTGAGGCGGCAGATAACTGGATAGAATTTCCATCTCGGCCTCTTCTTTTTTTGCAAGATCTGGTCGCGAACCCTCATTGAATTTCTCTATTGCCTCTTTCCTCTTTTTTATCTCTGAAGATATTAGCCCTCGAATCTGATCCTCGTTTGGCTCTTGGCGCAATTCAACCTGTTTGTTTTTGACCGCAGTCTTTAGTCCTCTTAAAACCAAAAGTTTTTCCTTATCCTGCTCCTTCATAGCATTCGTTAGATCAAGAACAATATCATCGTAAAGGCCCATTTCGGTATTCCTTTCCAAACTTAACCCCTTAACATAAAACATTTTTTGCAGATGTCAACGGTATCGCCATACATTTTTCAATTCTACCGATCTCTTTTTCTTACCCTATCAATAGCCTCCTCTAAAGTGATTGATCTATCGTAAAGCGCCCTTCCGATTATTACGCCCTCGACCCCATTGTCTTCTAATGGCATTAGATCCTCTATATCCTTGATTGATGCTATTCCCCCTGCTGCTATCACAGGTATGTTGATATTCTTTGCAAATCTGCTTATAGCCCGCGTATTCGGGCCTGTTTTCATTCCATCCCTCTCTATATCCGTATAGATAATAGCGGTGATGCCCAGAGCCTCAAACCTCTTTGCAAGATCAATAGCCACAGTACTAGTCGCCTCTGTCCACCCCTCAACGGATACGTAATCATCCCGTGAATCGATAGCCACGATGATTCTACCTGGATAATGTTTGCATGCCATCTCTACCAACTCTGGGTTCTTATACGCCCCTGTACCTATGATAATGTTTTCCACACCCAGATTGATGTATTCCTCAATAGAGTCGAGGGATCGGATGCCACCCCCTAATTGCACGGGGATTGAGACGGTATCTACCACCCTCTTTATGGCCTCTTTATTGAAGGCTTTCCCCTGAACAGCTCCGTCCAAATCAACCAGATGTAACCGTTGTGCACCTTTTTTCTCCCACTCAAGGGCCATCTCCTCCGGGTGATTAGAAAATGTGGTCTCCCGCGCCATCATA
>DAOVRY010000271.1 GCA_030633645.1 Pseudomonadota bacterium
ATATATCCGTACACACGCCGCATCCAACGCAGAGGGCCTCGTCTATGATCGCCTTGCCGGTTTCGTTATCCCACATCAGTCCGGGGCATCCGAAGAGCCTGGTACAAAGCCTGTCACAGCCGCAGGCATCCCCTCGGCATTCCTCCGGATCCACATATATCTTATATTTCCTGGGGATCATTTCCTGTCTATATCGGGTAGAAATACGTATGAGGCACTGAGTGGGGTTAATAGACAGGTCTTTGAAGTGATAGTACCGGATAAGTCCCTTGTCTAAATGAGAGGAGAACAAGGCGAGAGGCCCGCTTCGCTTTCAGGAAAAGGCGGAACCAAAGCAGGGGTGCCATAAATTCTAATGGCTTCCCGAGATGCCGATGATATCTTTAAGAGGTACACGAACATCCGAGAAGCCTCTTACATGCCACGACTCACTCCCTTTTGTACAAGTATAACCTGCGGAGGTTTGTGGCCGTCCGGTGGTTTTCTTTAATAGTGCTGGAGTTGTGTAGCACGAAATTCATTTTTTCCTTAACCTGCGTTTTTACTATAATCTAAAACTATTTCAAGGACTTGTACTTATACACATAAGTTAATCCTGAAAATCAAGATGTAAAGGTCTTGCCCCGCATTTTTTATTGAAGGCTCAAAAACTCTTTTATTTCCTCAAGACGAGGGATACCCTTACGGGCCCCTATTTCCCTGCATTTCAGTGCAGCAGTGGCCGAGGCGAAACGCATGCATTCTGGCATATTCCAACCCTGAAGCAGACCGTAAATGTATGCACCATGATACACATCACCCGCCCCCGTGGTATCCACTGAATCAATGGAAAAGGCCTTCTGAAAAAGAAGCTCCTCACCGCTCAACCCCACAGTCCCCTTTGAACCCCGAGTGATGACCACCTCTTTGGGGCCTAACTGGCGGAGGGCCGCAAGGGCCTTCTCAGGGGATGCACCTCTTCCGACCAGGGGTTCTGCAAAACCTTCTGAAGCTATCAACACATCCACCAAGGATACCAGTTCCCGGGAACCATCTCTCATCGTTCCTGCATCCATGACTACGGAAAGTCCCCTTTTTGTGGCCTGGCGTGCTGCCTCTAGGCATGCTTCGATCATCAGGCCATCGAAATGCAGGATTTTGGCTTTCGAAAAAGGAGTCAGGTCCACGTCAGCGGCTCTTAGATGAGGAACACTTCCCCGGTGCCAGAATATGGTCCTGTTTGCACCTGTTTGGGTTATTGCAATAAAGGCAAACTGAGAGGTATGTCCCGGGGTGATCTTTAGAAAGGTAGAGTCCACTTTTTCCTCTTTAAGCCCCTTTACGATTTCACTGCCAAAGTGATCGTCAGATATGGAACCTAAAAAGGATGTTTGTATGCCCAGGCGGGAAAGGGTGACAAGGGCAGTAGAGGCCGGTCCCCCACACTGAATATGGAGGTCCAAGAGCTCGCACTTGCCATCTTCTTCAGGATAGACTTTAAGTCTTCCCAGGAAATCAAGGCAAGCTTGGCCAAGGCCAATAACCTGAATGTTTTCAGCGATAGAAGTGCTCTCTTTTATCAATGGGGTGAAATCTCTGTGTAGCCTACCATTGTGTTTTGATGCTGCCTATTGTGCGACCCCTTTCGGCAGGGGTAACATCAAACTCCAGGGTATGGGTATCTTTTTTTTGGTTATGCTCTATAACATGGCCCCTTACTGGGTCGTTTCAAAATGGTTTATTGCGCCCCAAGCCTTAGAATCATAGGCTCCATCTATATAAACCATTTTGAAACGCCCACTCATCTGAACTATGGGGGCATAATCCAAAAAAAAGATACCCATACCCTGCAAGAAGCTTAAAAATCAATAGGTTAGGTTTCACTATGACGTGACCCTTCCCCTTTCGGGTCTATTACCAAATTCACTCATTTGTGAACATATTTGTTTATACCTTGTTTCTTAATGGCCTCGGATTCGGCTGCCAATTCATCCAGCAACTGGGTAACTGACCATTTCTCTGAAACAGGAGTAAGGCTTGCCCAGAGTTGCGGTGGCAGTTCAGCAAGGCGGTAAAGTGCCATGAGTTTATAGAGCTCCTTTTGACTAAAACCAGACATGATGATAGCCCTTCTCATTTCGGAATCTTCTCCCAGGCCCGACCTATGTGGTGAGATGAGGAGTTCTTTGAGGGTTTTCGTGAGATCAGTAACGGACACAAAGATCACAGGCAGATCACTGAAACCATTCTCCTCCAGGAGATAGAGCAATGATGATTGTTCTGAGGCGGGATAGCCACAAACCAGAATTCCCCGTGGCCCATGCATTCTCTTTCTTGACTTTCCCACTTTCTTAAAGGTTCCCTGGGTCATTGCTTACCTTCCAATGCGAGACTCTGAGGCTTGGAAAAACCAAAAACCTCAATATCTTACAGGATGTTTTCGTTCGTATTCTAGAATTGAAGCCAATATACCTGATCGAATAGCTTTTTAGCCATTTAATTTACTAAAGAAATTTATTAAAAACAAGACGAACTTAGGGCTTCGCCCCAACTGGAATCCCGCACCTAATTTTCCCGCTTGCGGGATAGAAATTCCGAGACGTTGAATTAGTACGCAAAAAATGAGTAACGTTCAAAGTTCATCGATTTTCCCTCGTTATTTTAAGCCTGGAGCGAAGGGTGTTGCATTGAGGAGTCAGGTGAGAGGGGCGGGGCAAGAACCTTAAAACTCAACAGCCTAGCTTTCACTATGACGTGACCCTGCTATCTAGATGGATACAGTTGCGAAATGTGTGACTATCGTATATGATGTTTAGATGAGAGATTGCTCATATCTGGAGTAAGTGTGAATAGTTCAGAAAAACATATCGCGAACATAACGCATTTGGATTTGCTGGTAAAAAGG
>DAOVRY010000068.1 GCA_030633645.1 Pseudomonadota bacterium
GCATCTGGTTGACCCTTTTGTTACTTTTCTTGGGGGGTCTGGCTCTCAATCTTACCCCTTGTGTGTATCCCCTTATTCCCATAACGGTTTCTTATTTCGGGGGGAAAAGTGAGAGGATAAGAGGTCACACGATAGTCCACGGGATATTCTATATGTTTGGCCTTGCTGTGACCAATTCTTTACTGGGCCTTTCGGCTGCCCTATCAGGAGGTATGCTCGGTGCCGCCCTTCAGCACCCTCTGGTTTTGATCTTTGTAGCCAGTGTGATGGTTGCCATGGGGCTAAGTTTCTTCGGGCTGTGGGAGCTCAAACTGCCTCAATCGCTGACACAGTTTGCATCCAAGGGATACCCTGGCTTTTTGGGAACATTCTTTATGGGCCTAACCCTCGGCATTGTAGCCGCTCCTTGTTTGGGCCCGTTTATTCTGGGACTGTTAATCTATGTAGGGCAAATGGGAAATCCTTCTCTGGGTTTCCTTTATTTCTTTGTCCTGAGTATTGGCCTGGGCCTTCCCCTTTCGATTTTGGCTGTTTTTTCAGGGGCTGTAGCCAGGTTACCAAAGTCGGGGGATTGGATGCTGTGGATTAGAAAGCTGATGGGCTGGGTTTTGGTGGGTATGGCAGCATTTATGATAGGTCCTGTTGTATCTTACCCTGTTCTAAAATCTGCCCTTTTGGCCGGAGTGTTGGTGGCAGCAGGTATCCATCTCGGCTGGCTTGATAAAACAGGAAAAAAAGTCAGAGTTTTCTCATATGCCAAAAAGATAGCGGGCGTCGCCATAGTATGCAGCGGGATCATCTACCTGCTCCTTGGAATTCGTCCTGTGGGGAAAATTGCATGGATGCCGTATGATGAAGCTATCCTTGCAAAGGCCTGTGAAGAAAAAAGGCCGGTGGTAATAGATTTTTATGCTGACTGGTGTGCGCCTTGTCGGATAATGGACAAGCAGGTATTTACGGATCCCGAAGTGATAAAACGCACGCGTGAGGTGATTACCGTGCGTGCGGATCTGACAAAATGGCAACCATCTCACGATAAGCTGCTGAGAAAATACCAGATCCGAGGCATTCCAACAGTAGTTTTCATAAACCAGGGGTGCATCGAAGAAAGAGGCCTGAGGATTGAATACCTTGTAGGTAAATCCGAGTTTCTTGATAGAGTGCGAAGGTTACTAAAAAAATTGTGACTTTCTCCAACGTTACACTAAAATTTGATGAGATCTCTTTGCCTCTAGGATTTGGTAGATCTCTTTCCCTGAAGACCATGCCCTTTCAAAGGCCGCTACAATCTCGGGGTCAAACTGGGTGTTTGCATTCCGCAATATTTCTTCAAGGGCATACTCCGGATCAAAGCCTTTTCGGTATGGTCTATCACTGGTCATCGCATCGAATGTGTCGGCTACAGCCAAGAGCCTACCTTTGATAGAGATATTTTCGCCAACCAGGCCTTGGGGATATCCCCTGCCATCAAATCTCTCGTGATGTTCCAGAATAAATGGCACTGCAGGCTCTAAGAAGGAGATCTCCTTAATAATGTGAGCCCCAATGAGGGGGTGAGATTTAATCATCTCATATTCCTTATTGGTTAGTTTGCCTGGTTTCTTAAGCACAGCATCAGGTATTCCAATCTTTCCTACATCGTGAAGCATGCCTCCCCAATCTATAAGCTCGAGGTCCCCTTTTCTCCAGCCCAGCTCCTCAGCCACGGTCCGAGCAATTTGGCCCACCCTTTTAGAATGCCCCCTCGTATAAGGATCTCGGGCCTCTATTGAATTTGTTACGGCCCTGATAGTGTCGAAGTAGCTGCTTTTTAAGTCGCTAAAAAGATATGCGTTTTCCAGGGAAAGCGAAAAGAAACTGCTCAGGATATGGAGGAGTCTTTGATTCTGTTGCCTTATGAAATCCTGGTCTTCTTCAAAGACAATGACAGCAACACCTATCGTCCTGTGTCTATTTGAAATGGGGGCTAGCATGGTATTAAATGCCCGGTTCTTGTCCTCTCTAAAAACCTCGCTTGGTATGCATGTGGGAAGCCCCTTATTGATAACCCAACCAAATGTCCCGGAATCGATGTGGGCGTCGACTTCCTTTTGGATAAGGGATGAAAACCTGTCAGGGATAGACATTTTGTGGAAGAACTCAAAGCCCCCTTCTTCTAACAGGAACACGGAACAAACCATGGTATTGACTATTTCATTGAATTTTGCGAGCCCTGTTTCAAGGATGCTGTCAATGTCATGAGACAAAACCATCCCGGAAAAAAAGTAGCTTAACCCTTCTAACTTATCTTGTACGCTCTGGAGGGCCCTACTTGAGCCATCCAAAAAGTGCAGCTTTTTCACCATCGATTCAAATTCATTTGAATCAATTTTTATACTGTTCTGAGTCATCTAGATTAAACCGGATTGAAAAAAAGAACTACTCCAAGATAACTGAAGCTTCGTGAAACGATTTGTGTATTCTTCCTGAAATAGATTCAAGATCACTTAATTGTAAACCCAAAATCTCCCATGCCTTCTGATTTACTGTGGGAACTACCTTCTCTCCTGCTGAACCCAGGCCAAAAGCGATACATAAAGTGTTCCCCAGATGAACAGCAGCCACCTCTTTACTCAGGTTGGGGGAATCATCCTCCAAGTGATGCCGCGCTACCATATTGACGGTCTCCTCTGGAAAGTGCCACTTTTCAGCAAGTATTCTCCCTGTGTGGGTGTGAGTAAAGCCAAATATCTCTTGTTCTGATTCAATCATGGGAATTCCCGTATGCTCAACATCGGCAATTACACGGGAAAATTCCTGGGGTAGGTAGAGGGCGTGAATCAATTTTCCTATGTCATGGAGCAGGCCACCAGTAAAGACATCTTCTGGGTTTTTGAGGTATGCAGCCTCAGCCACTATCTTTGCGGATACAGCACATCCTACGGAATGTTCCCAGAAACTTCTCATGTCAAATTCACAATCGGAATCGAGTTGCGTAAACGTTTTCAGTATAGAGGTTGCAAGTACCATGCTTTTTATCTCATTCAATCCCAGAATTACCACAGCCCTCTGTAAGTTACCAATTGTCTTAGGAAATCCGTAAAAGGCTGAGTTGACAATCTTGAGTATCTTGGCAGCAATGGTGGGATCTTCAGAGATGACCTCAGCTATCGTTCTAACGGTTGAATCGGACTGGGCCAATAGGTCCGAAAGTCTCGTATAGATGGCGGGCAAGGTTGGTAACCTGTCAATCGAATCGACAATTTTTTCAATATGTTCAGGTTTCATCTTCCGTTACTTGTGACAGCGCCTGTTTCAACTTGAACTTCCTTACAATCCTGTACATCTCTTGCATTACCGGATTGTCGCTCACCTCAGGGAATAGCTCGGCAACCTCTTTTTCTATGGATGCTACAACTGAAGGTGGAAGAGATTCCATGTCGCTCTTTTCTACCTTATCTCGATCAATCCCCTCCACATCTGCCTCGGTTATCCCCCAGGTCTTAAGAATGAGGATATCTTTTGCAGTCAGGGGCCTGCCCTCTGGTAAGAGTACATTGCCATGCCTGTTCTTGACATCCTCCGCAAGAACCATACCCTCCTTAAGATCATTTATGTGCAATACACCCATCACGAAAACTTTATGCAAATTCTGTACCGACCTTTATCCTTCTCCCAAATTCTCCAAAGGTGTCCTGAACCACATTGAAATGCATTGAGCCCTTAGGACGCCTTGTGATATATCATCATAGCTAGTATCCTGCATCATATATTTGAAGACCAATTCTCGGCAAAGGGATGGGTTGTTGCCGAAAGGTGATATCTCAAAGAAGATCCCACTGAATCCGGCCGTGGCCTTATCTTTGAGGTTTCACTCCCCGAAAATAATGGAAACAAGATAATTTTTCTTGAAACCTCAAAGATAAGGCCACTTCCCATTGAGCCTATAGATATCACCTTGAGGGAATAACCCATGCCTCATATGAAATAAGCAAATTTCCGATACGAGACACTAGGTTCAAGAAATTGTGTATCTTCAAAAAGCAGGGTCATTGTATCCAATTAGGCTAACCTTCCTTGTTATGCAATAGGTTTAACCTATAGTAGATATTCTTCAAGGCTATCAGTTCCTCATGGGTACCTTGCTCGACGATGCATCCATGGTGCATCACCAGAATCCTATCCGCCATCTGAATAGTCGAAGGCCGGTGGGCAACAATGAGCGTGGTCTGCCTTTTTGACAGCCTGAAAATAGAGTCTTGAATCAGCCGTTCTGTCTCCGGATCCACGCTGGAGGTTGCCTCGTCCAGAACCAGAAGCGTAGGATCATATGCCAATGCCCGGCTCAGTGCTAAAAGCTGACGTTCCCCGGCAGAAAGGGTTACGCCTTCCTCTTTCACCTCATGGCTAAAACCCCCTGGTAACCGATTAATGAACTGATAGGCGTTTACCTGTCTGGACACCTGCTCCAGTTTTTCTCTGCTGGTCTGTTCATCACCCAAGCATATGTTTTCTGCAATAGTCCCTGCAAAGATAAATACATCCTGCATGACCAGGCCTATTCGGGAGCGGAGCTCGCCTATCCTCCATTCCCTGATATCAAGCCCATCAAAGAGGATATCTCCCTTTTCAAGTTCATAAAATCTCTCCAAAAGACTGATCGTTGTTGTTTTTCCTGAGCCCGTATAACCAACGAGGGCCACGATCTGCCCTGGCTTGATTTCAAAAGAAACGCCCTTAAGAACCGGGAAGCCATGATTATAGGAAAAAGAGACATTTTTGAATTCCACGTGACCCTCGCTTCTCACCGGTCGTTTGGGGATTATTGGCTCCTGAATTACCTCTTTTTGATCCATAAGCCCAAATATCCGTTCCATGCTCGCCATTGCAGACTGCATTATGTTGTATTTTTCTGAGATATCCCGTATCGGTTTAAAAAACATCTGGATGTAACCGATGAAGGCCACGAGAGAGCCCAAACTGAGCTGTTCCCCTATAACCTTTCCCCCGCCATACCAAATCAAAAGACCGATACCTACCGAGGAAAGAACCTCCATGGAGGGCATGAACACAGCAAAGATCCTAATCTGTCTCAGGCTGGCAAGGTAGTTCTTATGGTTGAGCTCTTCGAACCTCTTAAGCTGGGATCTTTCCTGGACAAAAAGCTGAATAATCCGTATACCTGAAAGCCTCTCCTGCAAAAATGCATTGATCGCAGCAATGTGTTGCCTTATCTCCCGGAATACCTCTCGTGCCCGTGTGCTAAAAAATAGTGTTAGTGCGAACACCGCGGGAAGGAGCATAAAGGAGATGAGTGCCAAACGCCAGTTCAGGTACACCAACACCACTATAATACCGCTCAGCAGAAAGACATCCTTGAAGATAGTGATGAGCACTGATTTGAACATCTCGTTTAGATTTTCGATGTCATTGGTCACCCGTGTAACCAGTCTCCCCACTGGATTACGGTCAAAAAACTGAATGGCCTGTCCCTGAATCCGGCCAAAAAGCTCCATCCTGATATCCTGCATCATATGCTGTCCGGATTTCTCCAGAAGGTAAAACTCCCAATAGTTCAAAACGAGCGAGCCTCCAATCAAAAGAAGCAAGAATAACCCCACCAGCAATAAACCGTTAAGGTCTCTGTGTCTCAATGTTGCTATTTGATCAGGAGAGAAACCCTTGAGTGCTTCACCGGATATATACACAGAGGAACCTTCTCCTCTTATGAGCGCTTCAGGATTCAATACCCCGTTCTTGTTTACTGCCTCAGCAGAAACCCTATAAAAGCCTTCCTTAGAAATGATCCCCCTGTCGTAGTAACGTCTGAGATCTCCGGGATCAATCTGTTTGATATGAGCATTGGAGATAAAACCCAACCCCGTTTCTTCTGTAGCCACAACCAAATGGCCGTATCGGTCGGAGAACTCAGTCGCTAAATTCTGGTTTTCCTGCTGCATAACGGGGTACCAGAGCGACAGTATGTATCTGTCTATAGC
>DAOVRY010000127.1 GCA_030633645.1 Pseudomonadota bacterium
CCGACCGATTTTGGCGTCTTTGCCATCACAAGTACCTCGAGTGCCTCGAGTCATAAGTGCCTAAAATACATTCCTCAATCAGCGATAAATCATCAAAAACCAATAACTTTAGGCACTTTAGGCATTTATAACCCTGGCCCAGACCTGGCATGTCAAGATGCGGTGATGGAAAGTGAGGCATTCATAAGCAGTGAAAACAGTTGCATATCCACATCCCGTCGCGCCAGGGCAGGCTGGCCTATAGGCTTCATATGCTAATTTAAAAACATACTGGCTTATGGACTTAGTAGGCTAATTAATAGCTCCAGAGCGGGCTTTAAGTACTTTAGGCGCTTATAATGGCAAAAAGACCAAAATCAGTTGGGATAATTTTTAAGCACGATTTCCAGCCTGCAAAAAAGGAGTGCAAGCGCTTAAGGGATTGGTTTACACAGAGAGGAATAACCGTATATACAGAGGAAATGGCATCTCGTGCCCATGTAACCCAGTGCCTTGAGGAAGATACAAGTATACCGGATACCGTCGACTTGGTGGTGGTTTTGGGCGGGGATGGGACATTGCTGGGAGCTGCCCGGAAGGTTGGGCGATATGGCCTCCCTATTTTGGGTGTTAATCTCGGAGGGTTAGGTTTTTTAACAGAGATCCCCTTAGAAATGCTCTACAAGGACATGGAAAAGGTTATCACTGGGCAAGTGACTGTTGAACCAAGACTCATGTTGCAAGCCAGTGTTTTCAGAAATGCCGAAGAAAAATGCCGTTTTTCAGTGTTAAATGACGTTGTTATCAACAAAGGGGCATTGGCCAGAATTATTGATCTGAGAGTATCCATCGATGGTCATTTTCTCACCACCTTTCGTGCAGACGGGCTCATAATATCCACTCCTACAGGCTCAACCAGTTATAACCTTTCTGCTGGGGGCCCGATATTATACCCAGATCTTGAGGCCTTGATCCTGACCCCGATATGCCCCTTTACCTTGACACAGCGGCCTATTATTGTACCCGATACATCAGTCATAGAAGTTCAGATGGGGAAACATAATGAGGAAGTCATCCTTACCTTTGATGGCCAGGTCGGCTTTGATCTTATGGCTCATGACAAGGTTATCATTTCTAAGTCAGAGAAAAAGCTGAAGCTCATCAAATCACCTGATCAGGACTATTATGATATCCTCCGAACAAAACTCAAATGGGGTGAGCCCGCTTACAACAGGACAGACGAGTAAGTGCCGATTTTCAATAAATAGAGAGGAAATATGCTATTTGCAATGGGTGATAGAAGCCTATGATGGGATGGCCTCAATGAGAACCGTTAATCCGAAAACTGGTGAGATTGAAATTTCTATAGCACCCGGATGCAGAGAAGAGATTCTTTCACTTATTAACCATCTAAAGGAAGAGGGAATTATTCATGTTAGGGACAAGAAAGCGGATTGATGGAATTGTGAAAACAACTGTTATGGTAATGGTTGGATTCTGTACTGTCGGAATGGGTGGGGTAGGGGAGGAAAAGCTTACAAAAATCCCGGAACCTGACGACAATTTCTCGGCAAAGGTAATTGACCAATGTGATGTTTCTTCACGTATTACCCTTTTCAGTCTCGAGGGACAAACCTTTCTCTCAGGCAAGTGTGGGGGTGCCATGGTTTCCATACCCTTTGAAAATATCAAGGAGATAGATTTCTATGCCCGTGGCAGAGATATCTTTGCCATGGTTACTATGAAAAAGGAACCCCAGGTTGAATTAGAAATGGAGAAAGATCGCGCTTTTTATGGCCAGCTTTCTTATGGGCTCTTATTTATCAAAGTAGAATATGTAAAAAACATTACCGTTCATGGCTTGGCCAAGCAGGAGAAATAAATTGCCCCAATTATTTTACATAAAAACCTTTGGCTGCCAGATGAATAAGGATGATTCTGATTCTATCAGCCAGATTCTTATGAATGAAGGGTATCAGCAATCGAAGGGTGTTGACGATGCTGACATTGTCTTGGTTAATACCTGCGCGGTCAGAGAAAAGGCTGAAGAAAAGGCACTAACCGTGCTTGGTCGGTTGGCTCCCTTAAAGCAAAAGAAACGGGACCTGATTACCGGCGCCATTGGATGTGTGGCCCAGGAGCAAGGAATGGATCTCTTAAAACGTTTCCCCCATCTCGATCTCATCTTGGGCCCAAGGAATATTCTTCAGATAGATAAATTCATCGCTCAGATCAAGAAAAAGAGAGAACGGATTTCCTCGCTTGATTTGTCCGGTCAAATCACCTCATTTCCCAAATATAACGGCTACTTAAAGGGAAGGGTTACCTGCTTCTTGAAGATTATGGAAGGATGCGACAACTTCTGCTCATACTGCATTGTTCCTTTTGTTAGGGGCAGAGAGACAAGCCTCTCAGCCCAAAAACTTATTGACGAAGCGAATCGTTTAGTTCGACAAGGAATAAAGGAGATTACCCTTATTGGGCAGAATGTCAATTCCTATAACGTCAGGAATGGGTCTGCACCGACATTTCCCGGTTTACTCAAGGCGTTAGATAGTATTTCAGGCTTGAAAAGGCTTCGCTTCACAACTTCTCACCCCAAGGATTTATCCGATGAGCTTATCGGTCTTTTTGGAGAATTAAAAACCCTGTGCCCCCACATTCATCTGCCAGTTCAATCAGGGTCCGGTACAATACTTGGATTTATGAATAGGGGGTACACAAGGGATACATACCTTAGCCTCATAGAACGCCTCAGGAAAGTGAGGCCCGATATAGCTATTACAACTGACCTGATTGTTGGATTTTCCGGTGAAAGGGAACAGGACTTTCAAGACAGTTTAAGGTTGATCGAAGAGGTGAAGTTTGATAATATCTTTTCGTTTAAGTATTCCGAACGATCAGGAACGAGGGCAGTGCACTTGCCAGGAAAAATAGGTGATACTGAAAAGCAGAGGCGTCTGTTTCTATTGCAGCAAAGGCAAAAAGAGATCACTCTGGGCAAGAACAAGTCCCTTGAAGGAACAATTCAAGAAGTCTTGGTAGAAGGCCCTGGCAAAAGAGGAGATCGCCAACTCAGCGGAAGAACCCCAGGAAATAAGGTTGTCAACTTTTTTTCCACAACTCATCTCAGGGGAGAATTGGTACGCCTAAAAATTATCCAAGGGTTCCAGAATTCATTGCTTGGCGAAATCGTGGGTGTAGGAGATCAGAAAACCTCTTAGGCTATGAAGAAATGGAGCAACAATTCGACTACCATAAAGAAAATCTCTTGATAGTTGATGACGAGATAGAAATAGGGAAAATAGTCCAGGATCTACTTGCAAAACTAGGATTCAATACTGGATTTGCCGGTAATGGTAAGAATGCATTAGAGAAACTTCGCAACGAAGACTATACCTTTTTGATTACTGATATAAATATTCCGAAACTCAACGGCATTGAATTGATAAAGATAGTCAAGAAAGAAATACCTAGAATCAATATTATTGCCATGACTGGCTATGATAAAGACTACACCTATATGGACGTTATTAACGCTGGAGCAAGTGATTTTATCAGTAAGCCCTTCAAAATTGACGAGATGGAGGCCAAAATAAAGAGGGTTCTCATTGAGACAGAGACCCGGGATGAATTGGCCAGGCTCTCAATAACTGATAATCTCACCGGTCTTTATAACCAGCGACACTTCTATAACAGGCTCAAAGAAGAAATTGACCGTGCAAATCGTCAGAAGCATCCTCTCTCCTTAATTCTTTTGGACCTGGACAATTTCAAATATTTTAACGATAAATATGGTCATCTTGCTGGCGATCAGATGCTTGCGGCAGCAGGGAAGGTTATTCTTTCAAATATCCGCGACAGTGTGGATACTGCTTTCAGATACGGAGGCGATGAGTTTTCTGTCATTCTGGTTGAGGCTGATAGCACGATCGCACAAACTATAAGCGAGAGACTGAAAAAAGGATTTCAGCAAGACAGTGCGGTTACTGCAAGTATAGGTTTTGCAACATATCAAAAGGGAATGGAGCTCACTGAGCTGATTGGTTTGGCTGATAAGGATCTGTATTCTACAAAGAATAACAAGGTCCATTGATAAGATTGCTGCTTTATATTGAGTCTGATAATATATATTATGTAAACTAAGAAATATATTGACTTTTCCGCTTTCGTATATCATTATCGCGCTACCCTATTAAATCCTCGGAGGTTCTCAGGTTAATGAGCAGTGTCGTAAAAAAAAGAAGAAAAAAAATAAGAAAACACAAATATCGGAAATTAAAAAAATCAATGCGTCATAAGAACAAATAACAACAGAATCCCCTAAAAAGAAATTAAGGGAGGCTTCCTGCGGAAGCCTCCCTTAATTTTCGCTCTTTCTTTTTTTCCTAGTACCAACCCTTACCGGTCTTTTTTCCCAGGTTACCTGCCCTCACCATCGTCTTTAATAGACTGGGAGAAACCCATTTGTTTTCCTTGTTAAGTTCCTTATAGAGGTATTCACTTACAAAATATGCGATATCAATACCGGTCAAATCCATCAATTCAAAGGGTCCCATGGGATAATTGAGCCCGTTTTTCACTGCCGTATCCACATCCTCGATGGAGGCGATACCTTCCTCCACAATC
>DAOVRY010000156.1 GCA_030633645.1 Pseudomonadota bacterium
AAAGACATCTTAGCCAAGCGGCCTTCCTATCTTCCTGCATATATGTCCCTGGGGGCTCTTTACCAACAGACGGGCGACATAAAAGAAGCAGAATCCTACTATCGTAAGGCCCTGGAGATCAGGAAAGACTTTGCGCCGGCTGCCAATAACCTGGCCTGGATACTCGCTGAGCACGGAGGAAATATAGATGAGGCCTTGAGTTGGGCACAGGGTGCCAAGGAAAGAATGCCCCACGACCCGTCAATTATGGATACCCTGGGGTGGATATATTATAAAAAAGGTCTGTATCGGAGCGCTATTGTGGAGTTGGAGCAAAGCTTTGAGAAGATGCAGACAAACCCGGTAGTAGCATACCATCTGGGCATGGCCTACCTGCAAAACGGTCAGAAAGAGGAGGCCAAAGTAGCCCTTGGAAAGGCCCTGCAAATCAGTAAGACGTTCCCGGGTCACGAGGAAGCCAGGAAGGCATTGGTGGGTTTGGGAGAAAAGTAGGGAGATTATTTGAAGAGCTTAACTAAGGCATACTCTGCAGCTGGTTGCCTGTCAAAGCATAAGCGACAAATGGAAGAATGGAATGGTGGAAACGTGGATTAAGGAATTTAGGAATTGGGGGATTTAGGAATTAAGGAATTTAGGAATTGAGGGATTTTGGGAGTATTGAATGGTTGAAATGGGAAGCCTGGAATGGTGGAGTAATGGAATGGTGGAGTAGAATCCTCGGGGAGCTATGACCTATTTCTCTTTTCGACTGCTATTTATCTGTATATTCTTTCCGCCTGTTCTGTACGTATTTTCAGTTCAAGGTTTGGAACAGTACTTGCAAAACAAAAGGACAAAACAGGTGCAGAGTATTGTAATAAAAGACTTTGAGGCAGTTTATAGTGGCAGATGCAGCATCACGGACGAGATAAGCACCAATCTTGAACGATATGCAAAAGAGGACAAACTCCGGAGCCTTGGTGTTACTACGAAAATAGTGGTGAGCACCAAGAAAGGGAAATTGTTATATCCGCGATATTATGTGGAGAAAGATATAGATTTTGACAAGAACAGGGAATTTGACTCTGGCAGCAGCGAACTATTCAATTATATAAGAAGAGCGCAAGAGAATTTTCGGATTTTAAATGAGGGCCTCATAGTGTCAGTAGATGTGGAAGTAAGGCACAATAGTTGGCTGACCAATAGCATCCTGATTCTGTACATATTTTCATCGATATTGATACTCTATGGGTATTACAAAAAGAGGGCCCGGGAGTGGATGGCCAAAACAGAGGATGAACAAAAACGCATTGAAGCGATCTCAGCAAATTTGACAGAAAGTGAAGAATCCCTGCAAGAGCTCTCGCAAAAGGAACAGGACTATATCAACAAAATACAGAGTCTGACCACGGATAGAGAGAAGTTAAAATCTGAGATTGCCCTTCTTATGGACGAAGTGGAACTTGAAAAGAAGAAATCCTTAGAAATAGATGAAATTCTCGATGAGATGGAAAGGCTCGAGGAACAAGCCAGCAAGAATATTGCCTTAAGAGAGGACAAGGAACGCAAAATTATCCAACTGAAAGAGGAGATAGATCAGTTGGAAATGATAGGGAAACAAGGCGCAAAAAAGAGAAAAAAAGATGTCCAGTCCATAAAAAAGAGATTCAGTGTCATTTATAAGAATTTGAACTTCCATGACCGAGCTATCGAAGGGTACTCTCTTTTGCCCCAGGATTTTCAATTAAAGGCAGAAAAGATGATTCATCGATTGAATGAAGATTATTCTCTGGTGACGGTGAAAAGAAACGTTTTTAGTTTTTAGTAAGAAAGGAAAGCTAAATATATTTGAGGCAATCTTCTCTTATTCTGGTAGAATATATTTCAGAAAAAAAGATGAAAACAAAATAGAAATAGTTGCCATTGGCACAAAAAATACCCAGGAGCAGGATATAGCGTTCATGGAGGGCATAGCATAGGCTATCTACCTCACCACAGAGACACAGAGGTCACAGAGAGGGCTTTCTTTAATATCCTTTTGAAGCTTAATTGCTCTTTCTACTAGGGCACGAGTAGGATTATCTATTTCGACGATGCGATCTAGCACAGAAAATCCTGCCGTCATCCCGCATAGCGGGACTGAGAATTTTGTTTTCCCCAGGAAGTCAATGGGGAAAACAAAAAAACTACACTCTCTGTGCACTCTGTGTCTCTGTGGTGAATAGGGTATTGATCGAAAAGATGTAAGAAGGAGCGGGTAATGAAAAAGACGGCCAAGACACTATTTATCATTGAAGACGATAATCAGGTTCTCTCTATGATGAAAAACTATTTTGAATACCTCGGGTATAAAATACTCACTGCCTCAAACGGGATGGAAGGATTGAAAATGCTTACATCCAAAAGCTATGACCTGGTTATTACCGATATCGTTATGCCCTATGTGAGCGGCGTGGGATTGCTGACGGTCATTAAAGAGAAAACGCCCAACATACCGGTTATAGCCATCACCGCGTATGGGAAAAACCCTGAAAGACTGGCTGCTGAAAAACAAGCAGATGTGGTATTACGGAAACCCTTTGAGATGGAAAAACTGAAGGATCATGTGGCGAAATTATTGGGAAGCTAATACAGGGCCTTTACGATAACGTCACTCAATTTCTTTAGATCAAACGGCTTGACAATAAAGTCCTTAATAACATTCTTTAAGCCTGCCTCGATTTTGTTCTTGGCCCCCTCTTGATAGCCAGAGATGAGTATTACTCGAGCAGTCGGGTCAATCCCGATAATTTTTTTGGCACACGTGGCCCCATCCATGTTGGCCATCTTCCAATCCATTAACACGACATCAGGCTTGTGCTTTTCGTAGTGTTCAAGTGCCTGGCCACCACTACTTACTGAGTCTACTTCATAGCCGATCGCCTTGACCATATTTCTGAGGCCTTCTAAGACGTCCGGTTCATCGTCGACAACTAAAACCGTCTCGCCCGTACCCCGCCTTATCTTCAACGGAGATTTTGATTCAATGCGATCAAACTTTTCAGCCACAGGAAAAGAAATGGTAAATTGCGTTCCCTTGCCGAGTTGTGAGAATACCGATATGGAACCATTGTGTTCTTCTATGATACCGTGAGTTATTGACAGACCTAAACCAGTTCCCTGGCCTACGTCTTTGGTAGTGTAAAATGGGTCAAATATGTTTTTCACGGTCTCTTCATCCATACCAAGGCCCGTGTCGGAGATGGTAACCAAGATTTCATCCTTTTGTTTCTTTGCTTCTATGGTGAGCTCACCACCATCGGGCATTGAATCTTGCGCGTTATTACACAGGTTAATGAAAACCTGATTGAGGCTGAGATGATCACCTTTAATGGGTAACGGGCCCTCTACCTTTGTAGTGATCTTTATCTTCTTATCAAAGGTATTGCTGATTATTTTGTTTGTTTCAGTAATAACGTCCTCTAAATCCAAGGGAAGCATCCCTCGGTCAATATCCTGCCTCGAGAACTTCAACAGGCTGTCAATAAAATCAGAACCCTTTTTCACTGATTCATTCACAACCTTGGTAATCTTTTGTATCTGCTCATCTTGACTGTAGGCCATCTGCACAAACTGCGTGTTGCCCATAATAGCCTGCAAGATATTTCTAAAATTGTGGGCTACGCCCCCTGCCATCCTGCCCAAGGATTCCATCTTCTGGGCATGAGAAAGCTGTCTTTCAAGCCGCTGCTGATTCTCAATTGACTCTTTTTGGGCGGTGATATCCTCGTAGATAAATACAATCTCCCCACTGGGCAGCTTATACACATAACTCGTCCTCCACGAGGTAACCCCATTATTTTTGTAGAGCATTGGGGAATGATATTCAGGCTCTCCGGTATCACAGACCCTTTTGAATATGTCGAGGAAACCATACTCTCTGAAACCTGGAAACACCGTGCGGATACTCCTACCAATAACATCTTCTTTCTTTATGTTATCTATTTGTTCAGCGGCCTTATTGAGATCTCTGAAAATGAAATCCGCACCCTCCGGGAGGGCCTCGAAAATAGCGACCCCATTGCTCATGTTTTCAAACACCGCCCTGAACCTGGATTCACTTGC
>DAOVRY010000308.1 GCA_030633645.1 Pseudomonadota bacterium
AGGGGCGCCTAACAAAGGGTACGCTGAGATGTGGGGAGGGACATCCAAGTTGTATCCTGATGAACAACGTCCATTGGCACCGACCAAGACCATTAAATGGACGGAATGGATGTACCCCTACCAAGAAACCAGAGGATTGACCTATGCCGATAAGGATATGGCAGTCAATTTTAAGGTTAACATAGATAAAGAATCGGCCATAATTGGGATATGCCCGTCTTCCCAGTTGGAAGTAAAATGCGAGGTGGATATTAAGGGGGGAAATCCCATTTTCATCGGTGATTTGAAACTCAGCCCGGACAAAGTTTTCTGTTCTACAATTGACCTCTCAGGGCTGCCTTTAGACAAGGTAACACTTGTTCTGACGACTCCCAAGGCAAAGAAGATATTACATCCTCAATGGTCAGAAAAGTAGCTTAAGGAGGAAAATTGCTATACTTAAGAAGAACATTAGTTGCCTTTACGGGTGTTTGCTTGGATAAAAGTTGGACAAAGAATCAAAATTCGCTAAATTATGAAGGGCAGGTGTGAAAAATGAAAATCAAAGATAAAGTAGCCCTGGTCACCGGTGGGGGCAGAGGGATTGGAAGAGCGATTGCCTTGGCCATAGCGCACAATGGAGGACACGTGGCCGTTAACTATGTAAAGCATCCTGAGACGGCAAGGCAGACAGTGCAGGAGATCCAATCCTTGGGGAGAAAGGCAATAGCGATAGAGGCGGATGTTGCCAACTCGAAAGAGGTGGAGGAAATGGTAACCACCACGGTTACCCAACTCGGTAGTGTGGACATCCTGGTCAACAACGCAGGCTACTACGAAAGTGGGAACATCTTCAACATCGCCGAGGATCGTTGGGATAGGATGATGGATGTTCACCTCAAAGGGACCTTCCTTTGCTCGAAGGTGGTGGTGCCTCATCTGGTCGAGAAGAAGAGTGGAAAGATCATCACCATCACCTCTGTGGGTGGAGTGATGGCCCTAACCGACCTGCATTACTGCGTAGCAAAAGGAGCGCAGGTAACCTTCACCAAATCCCTGGCCAGGAGCCTTGCGCCATATGGGATAACAGTCAACGCCATTGCCCCAGGACTTGTCCTTACCGACTTGGGAAGTGATCGGATTCACACCGAGGAAGAAAAATCGCAGAGGGCAAAGCGGTTGGCTGAGAAAGGAACCATACCTTTAGGCAGAGCCAGCATTCCAGAGGACATAGCTGAGGCTGTGCTCTTTCTGATCTCTCATGACTACATCACCGGCGAGACAATCAACGTCACCGGTGGATGGGCAACTTTGTAAAGATGAAAAGGACCATTATGTCGGATGAGCACCAGGAAGGACTTTCAGGGCTAACCCTCCGCTCCATGCTTGTAGGGATCTTAGTAGTTGTCACGGTAAGTGTAGCAGCACCCTACTCGTATTCGGTTTTGAGATCTTCGAAACTTGCCTCTGATTACCTTCCCCCAGGGGTTATTATCCCGTTTATTATCATTGTTATTCTTAATGCTCTACTAAAGAGGATAAAGCCGCGCTGGGCGCTGCGCCCTGCTGAACTGATCATCAGTCTCATAATGGGGCTGGTTGCCTCCACCATCTGCACCCTTGGCTTGACTTCGTATCTTGTAGCGATTATTGCTGCTCCATACTATTTCGCCTCTCCAGAGAACAGGTGGGCAGAGTATATTCACGAACATATCCCTGACTGGATTACCCTCAGTAAAGGGAATCCGGCTATACAGTGGTTTTGGGAAGGGTTACCCCGAGGCGAGAAAATCCCCTGGGGGGCATGGGCAATCCCTCTTTTCTGGTGGCTGAGTTTCATCGGGGTCTTCTTCTTCATCTGTTTATGCATGGTCGTTATCCTCAGAAAACAATGGGTAGAAAAGGAGAGATTAGTCTTCCCCCTGACAGATGTCCCGATGGAGATGGTTAAGGAATCGAGTTCAAAATCCCTTCTCCCTGCTTTTATGCATGGAAAAGTCTTCTGGATCGGATTTGCTATTCCTCTGTTTATAGCTCTTTGGAACATTGTTGGCTATTTCACCCCCCTTTTCCCCACACTTCCACTGAGAAATACGGTTAACATAGCCAGGGCCTTTCCTGTCATTTATGTGTACATCTTCTTCCCTTTGATCGGCTTTGCTTATCTGATTAATTTAGATGTTTCCTTCTCAGTTTGGTTTTTTTACTTGTTAGGCGTCCTCCAAGTTGGAATCTACAATAGGTTTGGCTTCAGTATCGGGAAACCTGATGTCTACTGTTCTCTTGCCCCTTCGATGGGATGGCAGGGGTTTGGCGCCCTTATTTTAATGGTGTTTTGGGTATTATGGATAGCTCGAGCTCACTTGAAAGATGTTTTCAAGAAGGCATTTAACAGAAATCATTCTGTTGATGATTCCGGAGAACTCTTCTCCTATAGGACGGCTGTTTTCGGTCTGATCTTAGGGATGTTATATCTTGTAGGCTGGCTTTCTAAGTCGGGGATGTCCCTCAAGGTAATAGCTCTTTTTCTGCCAGCGGCATTTGTAGTATTCATCGGAGTAACCAGAATAG
>DAOVRY010000108.1 GCA_030633645.1 Pseudomonadota bacterium
ACCTCTTCGATTGTTGCTTTTCCTTCCAGTGCCATCATTGAAAACATCAAATTAAGAATCGCCCACTTGTAGCTCATGCCTTTGGCAAGGTTTCTCACATCGGCTTCTGCCTCTCTCTCGTTATTGTACTCCTTCCATCTACATCCCCCTAAATACCACGAAGTCAGTTCTGGCGTTCGTGAACATATTATGGTGTTATTTCTTGCTACCCACATTCCTCTACCGTGACCAATATTTCTAAAGAAGACATTCTCAGGTCTTTTTAAAAGTGTATGAATAGTATCAACAATATCTTCATGGGTACTGTCGCCGTTCTTTATAAAATCCATAACTTCTTTAAGTTGCTCGATTGTCAGGTCATCCTTAATTTGTGTCATTTTTTATATTCTCCTTTCGTATTAAATGATGCTCTTCAATGAAGTTTTTTTATTTTCTGATGATATCAGATTCCGACCATCAGGATTTCATCCTCAGATGATGGAATTTCCCCACAGCTTTGATTTTTTGAATCCCTGGCCCAGCCCTGGTTATCCGGGACATCAACAACGGATCATTCAATGAACTAAATATCGGGTCGCCAGCTTCGAACCCAATAAGTCGCACCAGGGCAGGCCAAAATCCTTGCCCCGTGAAATGCCTCTTTATTTATATTTCACTGGGGCCTCTTTATTTCTATTTCACTGGGGCGCAATCTAAAATCCAAAATCGTGCCTGAACTGGTTTTTCGTTCAGGCACTAGCGAAGCTCTGCTTCAAACCGACGAGACACTGTCAGTAAGAAAATACGAAATACTGAGTAACGTTTATGGGTTACGGTTACGATGCCCGTTTCGTTCTTCGGTAACGTCATTAGTCTTTTTATTTCCACGTTACCTTAACCGTTGCCGATACGGGCTTCGTTACCCTAACCCTTACCCTAATAAACAAGCAAAACCTTGACATTAGTCCGCCCGGATAAATGTTAAGATCTTAGGTTATGTAGACATCTGGATCTTTTCAAGGACAGAAAAAACAGAAGCTATTCTGGGTGCTAGTTACTCCTCGTGACAACAAATTGATTTAACTTGAGGAGACACTCCTTTATCGGTGATTCAGGAAAGAGGTTGAGGCACCGTGCTGCACGATCTACATACTCTCGGGCATCGTAACGGCATCTCGCGATGGCACCGTTACCCCGTACCAGTTCAGTTACCTCCCGGTAGTCGTGCTCTAAGGCATCTCCACCTTTAAACAAATCCTCTAACCTCTCTCGCTCTTGTTGCGGGAGGCAGGTGAGGGCATAGATGAGGGGCAGGGTAATCTTGCCCTCTCTGAGGTCGCTGCCCATGGGTTTGCCAGTCTCTTCTACCGAGGCGGTATAGTCAAAGACATCATCGATGATCTGAAAGGCGATCCCCATATTGAGCCCAAAGTCCTTGAGCGATTGAATATCGAGCTGCTCTGCCCCGGCTACGATACCCCCACCAGCGCAGGCAGCCGATATGAGGGCCGCTGTCTTGGCAGTAATGATGCCCATGTATTCCTTTCTCGTGAGGTTCCAGTTATGGGTGTTTACGAGCTCCAACACCTGACCCTCGGTCATCCTCGTGGCTGTATCAGCGAGGATCTTTAAGAGTTCAATGTGCTTTTTTTCAACAACCATCCGGGAGAATTTCGAAAAGAGAAAATCACCCACCAGGATTGCTGTAGGGCTTCCCCACAGCTTATTGGCTGATGCCCTTCCACGACGCATCGGGGCATTGTCAATGACATCATCGTGCAGGAGGCTCGCCGCATGCAGACACTCAAAGATGGTGGAAAGCGTATACCGGTCACGGTCAGTGTAGTTACAGAGTTCACAGGAGAGGATAAAAAACAGGGGCCTAAGCCGTTTGCCGGTACCGAGCAGGCTATAGTGGGCAACCTCTTCTATAAGCGAGACATCAGAGGTGAGCACCTTACCTAGCTCTTCATCGATCCGCTCAAAGTAGGGGTTGAACTGTCTTAAAACTGTGGATTCCTCGCTCATGGTCTCGCTGCTAATCTTTTCCTCCGAAACAGATTATGTACTGCTCATAAAAAGATAGCTAAATGATGCATGGTTGTCAAAACAATTATGCTCCTGGACGATTGATCCGATAATATCTTACGGAATCGCCATTCTTGGGCTCATATTCATCGATGTCATCCAAAACCTTTTTTCCGCCTGCTTGGCAGCACAATACGCCTCGCTGCCTGGAAATAACAGGCTCACCAGAGAACTTATGAGCCCCAGATTATTTACTATTGATCTTGTGTTTTGTTTCTTATAAGGTCTTAGAAAATTTTGTTTGATATCAAAGAGTATGCAAGCTGAAATGCGCCAGCCAGAGCTGGAAAAAAGATTTCTCCCATTTGCAAAAAAGATGTCAGATGAGAGTATACCTCCTCTCATTATCGATACCTTTAAGTTTTACTATGGGAAGCTTCTGAGTGGCGAAAGGGGGTTCATATCCAGAGACGACATTGTTCCGGTTGGAAAAGATGAAATAGCCGATCTGGAGACGCTAGACAGGTTCACCGAACAGGGAGTCCGGGCGCTTAAGGAGGCGGTAATAATCAAACTGAACGGGGGCTTGGGAACAAGTATGGGCCTGTCAAGGGCCAAGTCCCTTATCAAGGTAAAGGATGGATACAACTTTCTCGACATTATCGCGAGACAAATTCTAAGTCTCCGAAGACAACACGGAACAGACATCCCTCTGGTGCTCATGAACAGTTTTAATACTGATGAGGATAGTACAAAATTTCTTGAGAGATACCCTGAACTAAGCTCTGACATCCCCCTCTCCTTTCTGCAGCATAAATTTCCAAAGATCCTCAAGCAAGACCTCAGCCCTGCAGTTTGGCCCATGGACCCAGATTTGGAGTGGAATCCCCCTGGGCACGGGGATATCTATTGTGCATTGATCACCTCTGGCATGCTGGACAAACTGATTATGAGTGGCTACAAATACGCCTTTATCTCCAACTCCGACAACCTCGGGGGCACAATGAATGTAGCAGCACTCGGTTACCTGGTCTCCAAAGACTTCCCTTTTATGATGGAGGTTGCGGAGAAGACAAAAGCAGACATCAAGGGTGGGCACATAGCTCGGCTGCGGCAGACTGGCGGACTCGTACTCAGAGAGATAGCACAGTGTCCTGAGGAAGAGATAGAGGAGTTTCAGGACATACAGGTGTATAGGTATTTCAATACAAATAATATATGGGTCAATCTTGTATTTCTAAAAGACCAGTTGAAAGAAGCTGGAAACATCCTTAAGCTCCCTGTCATTGTCAATCCGAAAAGAATTAATCCTAAAGATGACTCATCCCCAGAGGTTTACCAAATTGAAACGGCTATGGGATCTGCTATCTCGATTTTTGAAAGGGCTGCGGCTATAAAGGTACCAAAGACAAGATTCACTCCCGTCAAAAGGTGCCAAGACCTTCTTGCACTCATGTCGGATTGCTATATGATGACAGAAGACAGCAGGGTTATACAAAATCCTGATAGACGACTCGGGGCTATAAAGATCGATCTGGATGATAGGTACTACAGAAAGATAGACCAATTGCAGGAAAGATTTCCCCATGGTGTCCCGTCACTGGTTGATTGCAAGTCGCTTAAAGTGGAGGGAAATATTTGCTTTGAGAGGGGAATCATGATAAAGGGAGATGTGACTATTACCAATCCTTTGTCAAAACGGGTTTCAATCCCTGAGGGCGCAGTAATTGATAAAGATTTACTTTTTGATTAATATTTGACATAAAATACATCATGCCAGATATTGACCTCCAGAATATTGAAAAGACAATCAAGGCAATCCAGAACATTGGTATAATGCTCGATGGTGCCAGTGAATATGTATGTGAAGAAGGGGTGCTTAAGAGATTTTCAGGGTATATAGGAGCCTATCTCAAGAAACTCGAAACCGATATCGTCTCCCTTAAGAAGAAATTTCCAGGAAAGTTCCCAGAAACGCCAGAACTGGATAGCTCATTGTCAAGGATTAAAGGTATTGCTACAACGCTGAGAAGAGGTAAAAGTGATGTTGAAGCAAAATGCCGAGCCGGAGATCTGGGTCGTGAATTAGCCACAGAAATCATCGAGTTAAAAACTGGTGTTCAAGATATCTCGCAGACTGTTAGTGGTCAGGTTTCGGGATACTCAATTGCTGACAGGATCGCAGGCCAGGGAGAAAAAGTAAGCTCAGCGCTCTACTATCTTTCCCCCTTTGCCCCCATTCCACGGAAGGTTATTCTCGCGGCGCTAGCGGTCGCTTTTATCGGTTTTGGCTATCTTTTTTTTACCATGGAATCGGAAGATGCCTTGATTCAAAGCATCAAAGATGATGGCGCATTTTTACAAACGCAAGAAAAGGTGCTCTCCGCCAAAAAGGAGGAACATAGGGAGATCAAGGCAGAGATTAAAATCCTTGATAAACAAAATCTGAATAGGAAGGATAAAATCAAATTGTTAAGTCTATCGGTGGAGGAAGGGAGAATCGCGGAATTCATTGAAAAGACCGCGGTTTCAATAGAAAAAAGAGAAAAAGAATTGGCGGGAAAAAATAAAAGGTTACAAGAGCTCCAAAAAAAATCCTTCTTTCGAAAGTTGTTAAAGAAATAGAGTCAAGATCTAGCAGTTTCATGCGCCTTTTGGCAGTTGTCACTGGTATCCATATCTTCAAGCACTCATATCACACAAAAGGTCAGCCCCCGTCTGCTCTCACGACATAGCTGAAACTGCAGGATTCTGAGTGACAACAATACACAGGCTGTTGCCCAAACGGAAATCCCTTTGAGCGGTCATTAAAACGTTTTTTGCCAAGAAATCTTGGTGAAGTGGAAGACAAGCGATGTCAACTGTTTGAGCCCTAAAGCAGGGTAACGTCAAAGTCCAGGGTATGGGTGTCTTTTTTTTGGTTATGCCCCTGGCCCAGACCTGGCTTATAGGGCATGAGTATATATGCTACGTCTGCGAAATAA
This sequence comes from Pseudomonadota bacterium, assembly GCA_030633645.1. Taxonomy (GTDB): domain Bacteria; phylum Desulfobacterota; class DSM-4660; order Desulfatiglandales; family B25-G16; genus JADFWK01. The sequence goes on from DAOVRY010000108.1 coordinate 4,992, forward strand.
CACTGCGAACAT
>DAOVRY010000096.1 GCA_030633645.1 Pseudomonadota bacterium
GATTACCAAAGGTTTCATGCAGCAAAATCTGTGCCTTAGGCAAGCTTTTTCCCTTGAGTCGCTGCATTTTTCTCCAAAAAAAGCGTAACGCCCCCTCTCGTGATCCTTTTTATTGGTGGTCATGCGAGACACATTCTCCTGCATATGAAGCCCTGGCCGGTCAAGGCAAAAACGGTGACCACGGCCTTTTTCTCATAGGTATGGCGGCGGATAGTTTCCTGAGAATCTATTCGCTCACGGGGAGCGCGATCTCTACAGTTGATTCCTTGCGGACTACCTCCTCAGCAAGAGCCACTTAGCAAATCTTTTAGCAGGCACCTAGTCGCCTTTTGCTACGAGCCAAGCTTATGGTGCAAGGTATGAATTGATCTTGAACATGCTGCAGCATTCTTAGATGAGTACGGACAAGGCGTTGAACCCTGATTACCTGTTCTTATTCCTAGCTTCATATAAACATCATCTACCAGGCCTTGTGATACAGTTCCACAATCTGCTGTACATCTGGAACAACGGGATTGTTGCCCGGACTTCCTGATGCCAGGCCATCGCTAGCCATTTTTTCTACCCTTTCATCAAAGACCTTACGGTCTACCTTCACACATTGACCGAGGCTCGGAACTTCGAGCTTATCATTTAGTTCTCGAAGTCCCTTCACCAGCGCCAATCCTGCAGCCTCATCAGAATCCTTTTCTGACGCGTACCCCATGACACGAGCAATGGTGGAATATCGTTGCAAAGCACCAGGAATAGAGTATTCTGTGACAGTAGGAAACAAAACAGCGTTAGAAAGTCCGTGGGGTACGTGATACAGGGCACCGATAGGCCGGCTCATCCCGTGAACAAGGCACACACTACTGTTAGCAAATGCCATTCCACCCTGGCAGGCAGCCAGCATCATGCCCTCACGGGCCTTTCTATTGTTGGGTTGTTTAAATGCCGTGTAGAGGTTTCCGGCAATGAGACGGATGCAGGATAAAGCGATGGGATCAGTCATGGCATTAGCCTTTTTAGAGACATAGGCCTCAACGGCATGAACAAGGGTGTCTACACCCACGTGAGCAGTAAGGGGAGCCGGCATAGTCATCGATAACTCATAATCAACCAGCGCAACCGTTGGCAAGAGATTAGTATCGAGCATCATCATTTTCATATCTCGCTCTGTATCAGAAATGACAGCTACTTTGGTCACCTCGCTGCCCGTGCCCGCCGTTGTTGGGATAACGATTAGAGGAACACCCGGCTTAGGAATTTTATGATACCCTGCGTATTGACTCATGGGTAGTTCATTATTTGCCAAGATCGAAATGACCTTAGCTGTGTCCATGGGGCTCCCACCACCAAGCCCTACAATGAAATGAGAGTTTGTCTCCTGAAAATGACCCAGGCCTTCAAGGACATTTTTGTCAGTGGGATCAGGTTGCACGCCCGAGAAGATGGAGGTGGCAATCCCTTCCTTCTCTAAAGAGCTGCTCATTTCAGCAGCTAAGCCACATTCCACCAAATAATTATCAGTGACCAGAAGCCCACGGCTCACCTGTAACCGTTTTGCCTGTGCACCGATCTCCTTTCTGGCCCCTGCACCAACAATAACAGTGGAAGGAATATTAAAGTGTGCTGTCATGATTTACCTCCTTTACAAATTAGTAGGGTCATACAAATGTGCATAAACCAGCGAAGCTCTGCCTCAAAGCGCCAAGGCATGAAGGCGGTGAAGAAATCCGAAACCCGAAGCACCCCGGTTAAATAGAAAAAGGCATTTCACGGGGCAGGCCAAAATCCTAATCATCTAAACAAAGAACAGTTCGCCCAGCAAAACTTAGCTTTGAGGTGTTTGGGATTTTGAACATTTGAATTTTGATACTGTTTTGTCCCGACCGTAGATCGGGATCGAATTTCAAATTCCTCAGAGAATTGGGATTTGATTACATCGCAAAAACTAGACATAAGTGCTGAGATTTTGAGCTATAAAGACATCTGGTCGCCATTTCTATGAAACAGCAATTGAACACCTCTTTATATATCCTATAAGCACCTTGCTATTTCAAGCCAAGTTCGGCCAGTTTTTCACTGCTAGGAATACCGTCCCGGCTCCATCCTCTCAATTCATAGTAGGTATCTAGCATCTCATCCAGATCTTCCCGAGAACAGTGTCTCCCTTTTGAAGGCCCATCGGGAATGGGCTCATTCATAACGCGGTAAGGCAAGGTGTCATCCTTTCTGCTTACCCCTCGCTGAACATTAATCAGACGCTCCAGATTATATATTCGCTCACCGATCTTTTCGAGTCCCTCAAGATCCATGTTCCAACCTTTCACATAATTGACTACCTTCACCATATCCTCATTTAGTGGTGTCCCTAACCCCCTTTCCGCTGTAAAGCGGCACATCACAAGGGAGTCGCCCACTGCGGTAAAATGTTGATTTTTCATAACATATTCAGGCTGCGGTTCAAATCCTGGATCTGGTTGATGTGTAAGATAATTCGGCCGTGCGTCATGGTGACTGCCTCCTCGGGTGGAAGTGGAATACGCCAGCGACATCCCCCGTAACCCTCGCGCTGAATGACCGGCAATTTCAAGGCCCTGGACAGTATAGAGATATTTATAGGAGTCTTTCCCAAACTGTTCCGAGAGCCGGGAAGAACCCATGGAAAGATATTTCCCAATGCCCTCTCTCGTGACAGTCTTTTTTATGAGCTCTACCATGACTTCACCGTCTCCGAAGTTGACCCTTTCCCCAAGCTCCTGTTCAGACACAATTCCTCTTTCCATACATTCTGCCACAAAGGCAAGGGTGACCCCCATAGAAATGGTATCCATACCCATCAGATCACACAGGTGATTCCCATTAATAATCGAGACAATATCACGATTATCGAGCATGGACCCTATGGCATAAAGGGTTTCATATTCGGGGCTTTTGACAGTTTTTCCAGCATATTCTCCTGTGGCAACATTTACCAATTTCCCGCACCTCACCGGGCACCCAAGGCAGGCGGTGTGTTTGCGCCAATATTTTTCCTTAATGACCTCGCCACTGATATCCTGAAAATACTCAAAAACCTCTTTGTTATTGTTGTGGGTACCAAGTATGCCTTTGGAATTGATAAAATTCACCAGAAATGGTGTCCCAATGGCAGTATATGGACCGGTATTTTTCTTTAACCCCGGGAATTTTTCTCTCAAAAAGGCTTTAAGCGCCTCCCTGTCGGCTATCTTGGTTTTCTTACTTCCCTTGACCACCAGTGCTTTTAGATTTTTGGCACCCATCACAGATCCCATACCTGCCCTTCCGGCAGCACCGAACCTGTTTCCGCCGCAGATAATATTAGCAAAAAGAACACGGTTTTCGCCGGCCGGCCCAATTGAGGCACATACTGCCCCTTTCCCCTCTTCGGCTTCCAGAGCGGCAATTGTCTCTTCAGTGGTCTTACCCCAGAGGTAAGCCCCGTCTTTGATCTCTGCCCCTCGTTCGGTGACGAGCAGATAAACGGGCTTTGGTGATTTTCCAGTAATGTATATGGCGTCAAATCCAGTCCTTTTCTGTGCAGTTCCAAAATTTCCGCCATAATTGGAATCGGAAAAAAGCCTAGTAAGCGGCGATATCGAGGCCATATGCCCTCTGCTTGTCCCCCACACGGGCGTGTCCGTTAAAGGACCTACCGTAAATACAAGGGCATTTTCGGGTCCGAAGGGGTCTGCATGAGAAGGGACAGCATCATAGATAAGCTTAGCCGCCAGACCGTTTCCGCCCAAAAACATTCTGACAAATCCCTCATCATACTGCTCTTCTGTTACTTCGCCGATACTTAAGTCTATCCTAAGGATCTTACCATTGTTTCCATACATGGCTTTTTCTCCTTGACTCTATGTTAAGCTATTTCAAGAGTGACAAACTCGTAAAAAGTGTTTTGTGAACGAGATTGAGCATTTTGGGAGAAAAGCGCTTGAGATGTTCAGCGTTAAGAAATGCTAACTGTTTGAGGGCGTTAGGCCGAGTTTTAGCATTTTAGCTGAGCGTCTTAAGTGCGCCCAAAACGCTCACGGATAGAGCAAAATCGACTTTTTACGAATGCATCAAGAGTAATCCGAGCAAAACACTTACCAATACTTGACGATACTCCAGAACATAAGAAATCCAGTATCAAACGGAAGGTTGGGCCCTCCTACCCTCACCGAAAGAATGAGAAATAATGGAGCAGGTATATCCATGGTTTTACCTCAGATAAGGCTTATGAGGAACGGAAATGGGGAACTTACGTCTGCGGCCAAGCCCTGCCCCGGGCAGACTCTTGGAACCCTTTTTGTGATTTTAGGATAAAGCATCCTGCTAGTCAAGCCCCAAGAAATTTATTCTCAAAACCTGAGAATCCCAAAAGATGACATGTAAAAAGCACTGGTATGTACGAGAGGTCGTCGCTGTTGCGATAGTGGAAAAGTCAGGCAACGGTCTCAGGCCATTTTTCTTTGTTTTCCCACTTCTTGTGAAGCTCGTTTGACCTTTCGTAGTGCTCCAGTTCCTCATGACAGTTGTCAAAAATTTGCACCCATCTGGACAAATAAACGGGGGAAACCGTAGCAGAAGGAGAAACATTGGTCTTACCACCATCGTAATATGTTACTATCGTTCAAAAGCGTTTGCATCAACAATATTGAATGATCATTCAAGGCCTCAGAAGGTCATGGCTGTTTTTGAAAGGCGATATCTCAAGAAAAATCCCACGAGGTCTTGCAGTGGTCACATATGTGGGGTTTACACCTTCGAAGCCCTGGGAGTCTCCCTCTGGTTCATCTAAACCCCACATATTTGACCACCTCCCTTGAGGCTTATAGATAGCGCCTTGAGAAAATTGGCATGACCTGATAGAGGTGACTATGTACACGTTCTCTAACCAATATACCATTGAGTAAATGCTTTTGAACGCTACCAAGAGGTTTAATCGCAGAAAGGAGGACAACATGCCTATAACGGATATCAAAGAGGTTTTCGCCAGGATGCCAGAGGCCTTTAATGCTTCTGCCGCCCAAGGCATGGATGCAGTCTTTCAACTCGACATCACCGGGCAAGACGGAGGAAAATGGCATGTGGTAGTCAGGGATGGGGCATGCCAGGTCAATGAGGGCACCCATGACGCACCAAACGTGACCTTGACCATGTCGAGCGAAACCTGGCTCGCCATAGTGAACAAGGAGTTAAACGGCATGCAGGCC
>DAOVRY010000134.1 GCA_030633645.1 Pseudomonadota bacterium
AAGATAAGCGATGTCAACTGTTTGAGCCCTAAGGGCAGGGTAACGTCAAAGTCCAGGGTATGGGTGTCTTTTTTTTGGATTATGCCCCACATAGTTTAGATTAGTGGGCGTTTCAAAATGGTTTATATAGATGGGGCCTATGATTCTAAGGCTTAGGAGGCAATAAACCATTTTGAACCGACCCAGTAAGGGGCCATGTTATAGGGCATAACCAAAAAAAAGACACCCATACCCTGGACTTTGACGTTACCCTGGGACCTTCCTTGTTCCACAGGTGAGGGATGAAGGTACATGGATAGGATCGGATCGTGATAAAGATGATTGGGATTCCTTACCGATGTGAGGAGAGGCCTCCTTACAAGGATGGTGGTAGTGCGATACTAAGGAGTTGGCTCGTATGCTGAGGAAATTGGTCGTTGGCCCGTATCAGGCAAATTGTTATATCTTAGGCTACAGAGAGACAAATCAGGGTGTGGTTATTGACCCGGGGGGTGAGGTAAATCGTATTGTCAAGGAACTCACGCGAACGGGACTCAAGGTTCTGTATATCCTCATTACCCATGGCCATGTCGATCACATCGCAGGTGCCGAGGAGTTAAGACGAATAACCGGAGCACCTGTATTCATTCATCCCCTGGATGCACCAGGACTCAACTTCAGGCCAGACGGGAATCTCCATGACTGTCAGGAGATTCGACTTGGCGATTATAGTATATGGGTGATTCATACACCAGGCCACTCTCCCGGAGGAGTGTGTTTTCATGCACCTGGTGCCATCTTTACCGGTGATACCCTTTTTGCTGGGTCTATAGGAAGGACTGACTTTCCAGGAGGAGATGATAATCGGTTGATTGAAGGGGTTTTGACAAAGGTTTTTTCCCTTGGGGATGATTTGCGGGTATACCCAGGACACGGTCCGGCAAGTACCATTGGTAAGGAGCGGCTTACCAATCCTTTTTTCCGCTTTAGACAAAGCGTCTGAGCTTACTTAATAGTAACTTTGGTCCAAGGATTTACCAATCCGGAAAACTCGAGATATCAAACCTCTTTTTTAGTATCAATAATCGGGAACAGGAGTAGTCTCCATACCGCCACCGAACCAACTCCCTCACTCATGACTTACCTTTTGTTTATTGAGTTTCTCCACCAGGCCATCTCGCCTCAGATGGTTGCGATAGTCTTTTTCATGATGTTCTAATATGAAGTTAAGATGGGTCATATTTCCTTCAAGGGCTTCCATATAGAGATCCCTGTCCAGGTTCCAGCGTACCCTGAAGTGGTGGCGCATATATTCATTCACGCCACTCAGGTCACGGGCAAGCCTTTTCCGGGTCATATCGTAGAACTCTCTGGTTTTTTTGAGGAGGTGAAGCTCACTATCATATCCCATGACACCTCCCTCTTTGAATTCGTAAAATAGAAACAGGAGTTTCTCTAGGTAGGTTCGGTCTGCCATCTGGCCCAGGAGATCAGCAGTACCCAGAAGTTTACCAAGCAATTCAATCTCTGGGGATGCAAAGGGGATTTCGGTGATTTCTGCACCCAGGTCAGTGCAAGTGAGGATACTGGGGAAATCGTTAAAATCCTCTCTTGAAAACCGTTTCTCGGTTATATAGTTTTCCATGAACACGATACTGCGCTTGGTGTCCATATCGATGTATTTTGCGCCGGTCCCAACATTGTCATCAAGCGTTTGAATAAACCCCGTGTCATGCATTAGTGCGCATATCAGACCCAGCATTACCTGCTCTCTGGTAAGGCCCTCTCCAACAACGAGTGCACCGTGTATGAGCCGCGCCATGGCCAGGAAGGTATCGGTCGCATGCTTCAGGTCGTGGTATTCAGTGGTGCATTCGCGGTATCCGGGGTAATCACCACGGAATAGGCGTACGATATCAGTGAAGACGCGGTTGAGGGTTTCAAAGTCAAACTCGGAAAAGTCCATGGAGACAATGGTGCTGGCCTCATTGAGAACGTGATCGGCATTTGCCATATTTACCAGGCGTGAGAGCTGCATTATTTCCATTTGTATTCCACCGTCAGCCAGAGAGTTTTTTAGCAAAGGGTAAAGCAAAATCTATGCCGAATCCAAATACACTCTGGCATAGAAAGATGCTGCGGTTAGTATCAGGAAACACTATCTTTCCCCACCAATAAGCTTAAAAATCAACCGCCTAGGTTTCACTATGAGGTGACCCTGAGAGGAGATGCAGGGTAACGTCAAAGTCGAGGGTATGGGTATCTTTTTTTTGGTTATGCCCTATAACATGGCCCCTTACTGGGTCGATTCAAAATGGTTTATTTCCTCCTAAGCCTTAGAATCATAGGCTCCATCTATATAAACCATTTTGAAACGCCCACTCATCTAAACTATGTGGGGCATAATCCAAAAAAAAGATACCCATACCCTGCAAGAAGCTTAAAAACCAATACGTTATGTTTCACTATGACGTGACCGTGAGAGGAGATGAGGAGATCAGTGATCAAAGATGGCACAACGATTCGCATAAGAGTCTATGATTAGTTGAGCGTCTTCACCTTAGCCGGTGCAATCATGCAGAGGCTTAGAATTATTATGGAGAAAGGAGCACTTGGTTCCCGAAGTGTTTGGATAGGGCAGAAGAAAGCTCCTCGACTGCCTTTTCGTCGGAGAGTTCCACCATAAGTTCTCCTTTTTCTCCCAGCACGAACCGACCATGTTCCTCAACTACTGCGGCCACATCCGAAGGTTCCACTGTCCACCAGCCGCGGGTACGCATGAGCAGCTCCTTGCCTTTTAACCTTTTGGGTGTAACTAAGTCAATGGTACGAAACCATCCCTCCCAACCGATCTGGGCCGGGGCCCGGAGGACCGGAGCTACCGGATCATGGTATATACGGCAACGGCCAAATAAGCGTACCCGGATCACCGCAAAGCCTCCGTGAGCAGCATCTCGATGTCTTGATCCTGAGGGCGGGCTCCTTGAGGAATATTAATGCCCTCCAAAACCATAGCTCGTGCTAGACAGTGGATGTACACAGCGGCAGCCTTTTCCTCCTCAAAATGAATCCCTCTCCGGGCCGCATAAACCCAGGCCCGTTCAAAGCATCCTAATGCAGTCTGGCGCCAGTGCCTCAGCCTAGCATCCAAAGGAGCAATATTCAAATGCTTCAGGAATTCCTCTTGGACGACCTCCATGCGGCTAAAAACCCGCCGCATCATCTGCACAGAAGGATCCCTTCCCCAATCGTCTGCATTTGCCATCAGATTCTCCACCTTCCCTTATTCATTTCTGCATTCCCATGGATGCACCTGCCGGGACTTTTGGTACAGGAGGTGGAGCACCAGATCTTCGTTACTTTCCCAGCAGACGGTATCCAAAAGCATTGATGATATGTATCAGGTCAAGATTCGATACTCACATTTACATAGTGGTTTCATGCATATTTCCATGGAGCACCTTGATGACGGTTACCTCAGGTGGTGAGAGAAAACGAATTGGCGGGCCCCATGTTCCTGAGCCTCGGCTCACGTACAAACAAGAACCGGAGGGCAGATGAAAGAGTCCAGCATTTTTTGGAAAGAAGACCCGGGTGATGAGGCTGAAAGGGAAAATTTGCCCATCATGAGTATGACCGGAGAGCTGTAAGTCAAAAAGACCGAGGGCATTTTTGTCTACGACTGGCATGTGCTTGAGGAGAAGGGTAAACCTGTCTCGGGGAAGTCCCGAGAGGAGAGCCCTTTCCGAAACTCGTGTAAAAAGGCCAAAGTACTTTCCCGTTGGGTCGTCAACACCAGCAATAGTAATAATCCCGGCAACGGTCACTGCTTCTCCTCTCAGTATCGTAAATCCTGCATTTCTCGTAAAAAAGAGTGCCTGATCAAGGCCAGCAAAGAATTCGTGGTTTCCCGTTATCGCAAATTTACCATATTTTGGAGCAATGCCCTGCAAGAGTTCCGCAAGTCCTGTGAGGTTATCGATCTGCCCATCCACAAGGTCGCCTGTACAAACTAAAATATCAGGTTCTGCCTGCCTTACCTCTTTGAGAATCCTCTTCAACCTATCTTCTCTCACAATCAGTCCAAGGTGGACATCAGAGATTTGGACGATCGTTAGCGTGCCGATTTCTTTGGGTATTTTTTGGCTCTTTATTGTCAGCGTCTCCGTTCGAATAGAGCGCGCCTCAAAAAACCCGTATGATGCTATTACTGCTGTCACCAGGAGTGAGACTATTAAGGCAAATTGGGGCGAAGGGGCGAGATAGGAAAAGTCGGTTCGAAGCACAAAACCACCTGCATAAACAATAAGACGATAGAGGTCAATCGCCAGGGAGGAGAAGAAGAACAGAAATGCAAGCCCCATCCACGTATATCCGAGGCAAGACATAAGGCGGGCTAGCAGCTCAAGTCCGTTTCGTTCGGATACGTGTACCATAACCGGTGCACTGATCATGAGTGCCATA
>DAOVRY010000035.1 GCA_030633645.1 Pseudomonadota bacterium
TAGATCTATGATCAGCCCCATGATCAACCCAGCAATAAAAGCCCCTTTAATCGATCCGAACCCACCCAGGGCCACTGTTGCAAAGGCGATCATGCAGAAGAGCATTCCTATAGTTGGAAAGACATAGTAGAAATTCATCAGCAGGGCCCCGGCAATTCCCACAGTGGCCCCTCCCAGGCCCCATGCAAGACCCCTCATCCTTTCCGTGTCTATACCCATATAACTTGCAGCCTCTACGTCCAGTGCTGTTGCCTTTAATGCCTTTCCAAGGCGGGTGTAGTCCATCAGCCAGTAGATGATTCCAAAGGCCATCAAACTGAGTACAGCAGTCCCTAATCGAGGATAACTGAGAATCACAGGTCCCCACTTAATGCTTTTACCAATAAGCCATCCATGTTCCAGGGTTTCATAATCGGGTCCGAAAATACACATGGCCAGATATCTGAGGAAAATCATCAACCCAAAGGTACCCAAGAGTTGAGCGATCATTGGTCCCTTTAACAGATATCTGACAAGCATATAATACGATGCTATACCTAATAAAAATCCAACCATAGCGGCTATTGGCAGGGTCAACAGCGGCTCTATTGAGAAGATTGTTGCGGTGAGGAATGCAGTATACATTCCAACCATAAGGAACTCGCCATGGGCAAAATTTACTATATTCATCACGCCGAATATAATGGCAAGCCCTAACGCAACCAGGGCGAAAAGCAATCCCATTTGCAACGCAGATATTGTTGTTGATAATAGCATCTCCATAAGATATTCCTATACGAAGGGCATATTAAGGGATTGAAAAGAAGTTTAGCCATCCCTATGGATAGCTAAACTTCAATATAACTCCACTATGCTCTATTTCAATCCCGGCCATGGATAGACGAACTTTGCTGTAGCTACGTCAAGGGGGTAGATAATCTCGGGCAGTTGAGCCTGATACTGAACAATCAAACCACTGGACCAGGTATTCTGGTTTGTCTCTCCACCCACATTCTCAAACTTGATTCCTTTCCATGGCACGATCAGGTCTTTACCGGGTATTTCGATTGTTTCGGCTGCTTTTCGGATGGCTTCCGGATCCGTTGATCCAGCTTTATTGAGGACGTAGGCCCATGCCTGCATACCGGTGAATGCCCGGGCAGAAGTACCCATAAAATCAACTCCGGCCCTCTTTTTGAATTCCTTGTTTATATGTCTTGCAACGGGCTTTACAGCAAAAAGCTTCTTGGAGAACACGGTACGGTTAAGGATTCCTTGGGTGGCAGGGCCAAAAGTCTCCATATACTTTGGTTGGTAAAAGCCAACATCCTGTGACCAGAAAATATTTGCCTTTGCCTTAAATTCCTTCATGGTCTTGGTTAAAAGGATGGCATCTGAGATATAGGAAGCGAACATCAGAGTCTCTGGTTTAGGTGCCAGGAGCCTTCGAACCTCCGCAGTCAAATCAGGCGATTCATGGGGATATGTCACATCTGACACTATTTTATAGCCATACTTTTTGGCAAACTCCTTTATAACATCTCTGGTTCCTGCACCCCACTCCGTGTTCTCAGTACAGGCACCGATTTCATCTATCTCCCCCTTGGGGACAGCCCTAACACCAGGCACCTTTCCCTGAGTCAGAAGCTCGAGGAACTCGAAAAAGTCTCTTACGAAAATTCTGTCGTGTGGTGTGGCCCTAAAGAACCATTTATAGCCCCTCTTGGTCAAAACAGGAGAGGTGGATTCCGGGTTTATCATGGGTATTTTGTATTTCTCGCAAACGGTGCTGACTGTCTTGGTTACTGAACTATGGTAGCATCCACAAATGCCGACAACCTTGTCATCTAGGATGAGCTTTTTTGCTAGATCTGCTCCCCTGTCTGGCTCTCCTCTATGGTCTGCAAAGATCAGTTTTATTTTCGCTCCCTTTAGGCCTGGAATCCCTTCCCATTTTCCGATTGGAATCGGCAGGTCAGGATATTTGTTGTTGACGTAGTCCACGCACAGGGAGACAGCATCCTTGGCCATCTGCCCTGCATGCGCAACCGGACCCGAAAGTGGATAGATAACCCCTATCTTCACCTCCGGGGGTTGAGCTCTAGCCATCCCAAATCCCATAAACAAGACTGCACCTACAATAACCGCTACTATAGTAGCCTTGGTGAAATCTAGACGGGTTATTTTCTTATTTGCCTTCATTTTGGCCTCCTTTTAATTTACTGGTTTACTCTTGAAATGCTTGCCCGATTACCCTCCTGTCGCTTTATACAGAGTATCACCTCCTTTCCCTCTCTAAAGTGCAGAACCTCTTTGAAAGAAAGTCTCAGCAGTAAATGTTTACCCTACATCCATTCCCAGCCTGTAGACCCATCACTTACTATTGCCTTTATTCAATTCAGTTATGACCTCTATCAATCTCGCCACCAGGTGCTCATGCAACTGCTTTCCCTTTTCGGCAGTGGCCAGGCTGGGTCTTCCAGAGGCTCCTCCTGATTCCCCGGCTATTTGCTCCAAATCCTTGGCCGTGCTCGGCACATAACAGAGCGTGTCTTTAGGGGTTCTCGGATCAACATGATAGAGCTTTTTTTCAGGTGAAATATAGTCTTTGGCTTTTTCCATCCGGACCAAGTGCGGCATAATATGGAGCATATGAGACGTCTCTATTTCTTCTGCATGGCCGACTTCGCCAAAGCCAATTCCATCCGAGATCTCCTTGGACATGTAAGCTGGATCGTAAATAACAACCTTTACACCCAGCTCTCGTTGTACTTTTTCCGCCGAGATTTGAATCCATGGAATATTCACTATCCTGTGGCCATTGACAATGACAAATTTGTCAAAGCCATGAGCGGTCAGAGAACTCAGGATATCAAAGAGTATTTCAATGAGGATTTGGGGCCTTATGGAGATCGTGCCTGGTAAGGCCAGGTGATGTGGACTCCAGCCAAACCAAAGTGGAGGAGTCACAATCGCTTCTGTTCGCTGCGCCGCATCTTCTGCGAGTCTGAGGGCCACCATACTGTCAGTTCCCAAAGGGAGGTGAAAACCGTGTTGCTCGACGCTTCCTACCGGTATAACGGCAAGATCTCCTCCGCTATCACGGAACTGCTGTATCTCCTGCCATCTCATTTCCTGGAGACATGCCTTCAAGTCTTGTTCATTTCTCGAATTCATTTCAGTCTCTTCGCGAACCTTGGAACGAGTCTACGCCGCACAAAAAGCTGTTATGGTGTTTCAGTCAAATGTCCTAAAGTAGGAGCACAACTGACTACTGACAACGAACCACGGACAGTACAAATTATCTCATGAGGGACATCTTTATTGACTCTATCTTTTCCTCTTCCATCTTTAGGATCCGGTGGGCTTCCTCGATGTCTACCTGCTTGAAATGGATCTGATCGCCCGGTTTTGCCTGCCCTACCTTTTCAATATCAGGTGAGATGATCGTGGCGATCTTGGTGTAGCCCCCTACCGTCTGTTCGACTAAGAGGATAATGGGTTGACCGTCAGGGGGAACCTGGATACCACCAGGCACGCTTGGCTCAGAGATGATGCTCTTCTCGACACCGTCTCTATGCATGATCATATCCCCTTCGAGGCGATATCCCATCCGGTCCGCTTTGTCGCTCACCTTGAACGTTGAGGTGAAGAATTTTTCAACACCTTCAGAGAAATAATCATCTTGGGGTCCCAAAATAACCCGGATCTCTATATCATTTGAATAGGTGGGAATAAGGTTCGAGGAGACCCGGTTTCCAGCCTTTGCTATGCCTTTCCCCTTATTCAGCCTATCCCCTGCTGCCAAGGGGCGGCCATTGATTCCTCCAATCTTCCCGGCTACGTATGTGGAACGGCTACCCATGACAATGGGGACATCGATACCACCTGCCACGGCTATATAAGCCCGGCATCCACCTTTCACGCCCTTGAATTGAATCATGCCACCTGGCCGGATGGTCACCGATTCCCACATGGGTAGGGGAGCATTATTGAGAAAGGGTGAGAGGTTTCCACCGGTAACGGCAATCAATCCTTGATTCAACACCTTTAGGGTAGGCCCGAAAACCGTTGCCTCCAAGACTGCCTGGCCCTGAGAATTGCCGACCAGAGCATTTGCCACTCGATAGGCGAATGAGTCTACCACTCCACAAATAGGAACACCGTACTGCTGGTAGTCAAATCGGCCCCTATCCTGAATCGTTGTATATGCCCCTGGTTGGATTACTTCAAAGATATCCATGATATCCATTTTATAGCGAAGCTCCGCCTCAAACCGACAAGATACGATGTCAGTAAGAAAATACGAAATACTGAGTAACGTTTGTGGGTTACGGTTACGATGCCCGTTTCGTTTTTCGGTAACGTCATTCGTCTTTTTATTTCCACGTTACCTTAAACGTTACCGATACGGGCTTCGTTACCCTAACCGTTACCCTAATAAACCAGCAAAAACTTGACATAAATGTTAAGACCTTAGGTTATGTAGACATCTAGTCCTTATGTGTCCCCGCTATCTCCTGGAACTCCTCTCCTGAAATTCTCTTGAACCTCAGGTAATTTCCGGCCCTCAGAAGGAACGGGAGAGATCGTGTGGGGTCGTAGACCTTTATCGGTGTTCTCCCGATGAGCTGCCATCCTCCCGGACTATCAATGGAATAGATGCCTGTCTGCTTGTTGGCAATTCCCACGGAACCAGCAGGCACGAACTGCCGGGGCTTTTCAAGTCTGGGAGTAAATAACTTCTCCGATAATCCCCCTAAAAAGGGGAATCCAGGTGTGAAGCCGAGCATGTAAATGAGATACGTTCCAGAGGTGTGGATCCGGATAACCTCCTCTGGGCTCAGCTTATTATGGTGAGCCACAAAATCAAGGTCTGGTCCAAAATCGCCTCCGTAAGCTACCTGGATCTCTATGGTCTCAGGTGGCGGGATCTCCCATTTGTCCAGTTTGTTTTCGCGATCCAGGATCTCTTGCCTAAGTCTATCAGGATCGCTCTGCAGCGGATCATAAAAGATGAGAATGGAACGGTAGGTCGGGATCACCTCGGTGACTCCATGTATCGGCATCTTTTCCAGTGACAAAAAGATCTGCCGCACCTTCCCATTGATCTCGGGGTCGATAGTCGCTCCGAATTCCACCAGAAGGCCTCTGTCACCCGCCAGGAGAAAGCGAGGTTTATCATACATGATTCTTCCTCCCAGGATTAAATGGATTGTACAAGAATTTCCATTTTGGATGCAGGTAAACGCAGATTTTCAAGATTTTTTAATAATTTGAACAAAGAAATTTTCTGCGGGTATCTGCGAAAATCTGCGTCCTAATTAAATCAAACAAACTTAGATAATGAAACTACCTCCACACCTGCTTCGGTTAAGGTCTTCTGAATCCTTTTGACCAGGTTCACCGCACCAGGCGTATCTCCATGTACACACAGGGTTTCTGGCCGAAAAGGGATCTCTGTACCATCGATAGCCACCACCTTTCCCTCTTTGGCCATCATCAATGCCCTTTGGGCTACCACGTCTGGGTCCTTAATGACAGCCCCAGGTTGTCTTCGAGAAACTAAGGTACCCTCTGGTGTGTATGCCCTGTCGGGGAAGGCCTCATAGGCTACCCTTAGGCCAATCCTCTCCCCGATTTTGGTCATCATTTCCCCCTTAGATCCAGCCAGTGCAACAAAAATGAGATCTTTGTCAACACTGGCAATGGCCTCCACAATAGATTCAGATATCTTTTCATCCTCTACCGCCATCAAATAGAGGGCTCCATGGGGTTTGACATGCTCAACCTTTAGCCCCTGAGCCTTGGCAAAAGCCTGCAATGCACCTATTTGATAGATCACATACCCCCGTATCTCAGGTAAGGTAGCATCTATATTTCTCCTCCCAAACCCCATTAGATCAGGGAATCCGGGGTGGGCCCCCACGGACACCCCATGATTCTTAGCCAAAGAGATTGTCTGTTCCATGACCAGGGGATCACCTGCATGGTAACCACAGGCAATATTTGCCGAGGTTATATATTTTATAACCTCTTCATCAAGACCCAATTTATAGGCACCAAAACTCTCTCCCATGTCACAATTAATATCTATTTTCATTTCTCTATATCCCTTTCTGGCTTAACAAGTTCAAACAAAACCTTTGAATAAAATCATAGAAATGTCAAGGGATTTATAGTTGAGGATACCTAATGATCGCTGTGTCTTTACTATGGTGTCCACAGGTACATAAATTGCACCTTGGGCATCAAAGATAGGAAATCACCATTGATGGCGATAAGGTTGATTACATTATCCGAAGTCTGGGGAAACCCTGAGTAGATAGTTCCCCTATAGCTACCAGGACGGTAGTACGTAACGACCTTGGCCTCTTCGAGTTTGAGAGAGCTTTTCATTTCTTTCACTGCATCATTGAGATAACCGATCCGGTCAATGAGCTTCACCTCCAGTGCCTGTTCCGCTGTAAAGATACGGCCATCTGCAAGCCTTTCCACCTCCTCTTTGCTCAAGAGACGCTTTCGTCCCGCCCAGACCACCTCTACAAAACGCTTATGCAACGCATCGATTACTGTCTGGATAATCTCTGTCTCTTCAGGGGTACTTGGCCTGAGGGGGGACCATATATCTTTTTTGTCAGCTGATTTTATGGTTTCCTCCTGAATCCCTAGCTTTGAGAGAAACTGCTCTACATTAAACTTCATTGCAATTACCCCAATATTTCCTGTAATAGAGGTAGGATGTGCGATAATCTCATCAGCAGCTGAGGTAACATAATACCCACCTGATGCAGCTAAACCAGTCACACATGCAATAATTATCGCGCCTGTCCGTTTCTTGACTTCAACTAATTCATGATAGATAGTATCGGTTGCCGCCACACTTCCCCCAGCAGCATTAATCCGAACAATTATTCTGACTA
>DAOVRY010000221.1 GCA_030633645.1 Pseudomonadota bacterium
AATCATTTACCGTTGGGCTGGAGGAAATAGGCCCAGCCCCGTCAAAAGCTACTATACTCTTTCAAGATCCATGTTACAGCCCTTAATAGATCTTCTGCCACAAAGGTGGGCTTTAATTTTTTATGAGGCACAATGTATTCTAAATCCCCCCTGCCGTAGCCGGTTAATACCAGAATACCAGGCAGACTTGCGTTATGTGCAAAGTCTATATCAAGCCAGCGGTCACCGATTACGTATGACCTTTGTATATCGATATCTAACTCAACCCTGGCCCTGTCTATGAGGCCTGTTCCTGGTTTTCTACACCTGCACTCTTTCTTATACTCAGAAACTACACCATGAGGATGGTGAGGGCAGAAATAGACCCCATCCAGGTAAGCGCTATCTTTAGCTAGCTCCCTTTTCATTAACCCATGGATCTCATGTACCAATTTTTCAGGGAAATAGCCCTGTGCAACACCAGACTGGTTCGAGGTTACAACCACAAGGTGGTTATTCTTGTTTAAGAGTGATATGGCTTCCCCTACCCCGGGCAAAAGCACAAAGCGGCTTATATGATTTATATAACCCCGCTGCTCATTGATAGTCCCGTCTCTGTCTATAAATACCGCTGGTTTCATCCTTCAATTTTCGATGTTGCTATTCAGCCACAAATTATCACTAATTATCACAAACAATTATTTATCAAAAGTCTTTATACAGAATTTCATTTTTATTTGTGTCCATTTGTGTCCATTCGTGGCTAAACTGTTACAATTTTTAATTCCTTTTTCAGGCCTTCCATTTGATCCCAGACCTTTTCTGGCTCAATGGATAGCATGCACCTATGATCCGATGGACATTCCACTTTCAAACAGGGGCTGCACTCAACGCTATGCCTGACTATTCTTGCGTTTCTGCTAACTGGTCCCGTTCTAACGTGATCAGTAGGGCCAAATACAGCCACCAGAGGTGTGTCAAAGGCAGCGGCTATGTGCATGAGACCGCTATCATTGGTTACAAAAAAGTTGCATCGCTTGATCAATGCCATACCCTCACCTAATGTGGTTTTCCCACAGAGATTGACCGGATCGGTGTGCATTAGCTTTGATACCTGTGCCGCTATGTCTCTCTCCGAAAAAGAACCAAAAAGCACTACCTTTGCACCCCACCTCTGTGAAGCCCAATCACCGATTACGGCAAACCGCTCCGCTGGCCATCTCTTGGCTGATCCGTATGCGGCACCTGGATTAATTCCGACTACAGAGTGATTTTCATCAATACCCTCTTCGGAGAGCACTGCATTAGCTGAGGTTACATCCTCATCATCAAGATATACACATGGTTCTCTGCCTTCTACCTCCCAACCCATCGCCTCCATGATCCCAAGAAAATATTCAACTTGATGGGCTAAGAGAATGGCTCTATCTCTCTTGACCTTGTGGGTCAAAAGCAATCCTCTGGCATCGGTATTATAACCGACCCTATACCTCACTCCTCCCAAAGAGGCCAAGAAAGCAGCCTCAAAGGCATTTTGAAAAAGAACAGCCAGATCAAACTGTTCACGCCTGAACTCAGATATGATCCTTGCCAATTCTTTGCAAGTACTCAACAAACCCTTGCCTTTGTCAATGATCATGGTTCTGTCCACAGCAGGATGATTCTTCAGGAGCGGAACAACCCATGGATTAGCTAAAACCGTTATCTGGGCATGAGGAAAGGCCTTTCTAACTGCAACCAGCGAGGGAAGCATCATCACGGTATCACCTACCCAATTGGTGGATCTCACGAGTATCTTGTTAACGCTCTCTGGCGCAATTTCATTCTTGAATTTGAGCTTTGTCATTCGTCATTCTTAGCTCGATATCTTCATGCTTCCTTGTGCCCTAAACGAGCATGAAGGCTCACACTAGATCTTGTAATCCCCTGATTGATGATATCAAAAAAGGCATCGCTATCTGAAAGAAGCCCCATTCTTATGGTCAATACAGCGATATCCGCACCAACATCAACTCTCCCATCAATCCTTACCCAGTCTTTTTCTGTGGTCAATAAGAAATCGCATTCCGAGGCTTCCTTCCAAGAGGCAAGCTCTCCAATCTCACCTTGAGTAAAAGGATGATGATCCGAAAAGGCTTTAAAATGAATCACGTGAGCTCCCAAGCTCTTCACCATATCCAAAAAATCATCGGGATGAGCCAGCCCTGCAAAGGCCACCACCTTTTTTCCTGACAAGAAGTCTGGTGGATAGGTTCTGCCATCAAGGGGAAATATAACCTGATCTGGGAAGTGTCCCGATCTAAAGATTGGTTTTCCAGGAAAGTTCTTTCGCAAGAAATTTACCATGTCATCTCCATTACACTCAACTGCGCATTTGGTGATAACAATGAGATCAGCTCTCTCTATCCCCTCAAGGGGCTCCCTCAACGGACCACGGGGCAGTAACCATCCGTTTCCAAGCTGCCTTCTTGCATCTAAAAGGAGAATATCCAAATCCCTGTGTAGTGATATATGCTGATATCCATCATCTAAGATCAGCAGTTCTGGATTAAATCTTCGTAGGGCCAGGTTCCCTATCATGTATCTTTTTTTAGATATCAATACGGGAATAGACGATACCTTTTTTGCCAGGAGTACCGCCTCGTCTCCTGCGTCATCGGAACTTGCCAGAACCTTAGTTCCATCAGAGACAACAAGGAACTCGTGACTTGTTTTGCCTTTATAGCCCCTCGATAGGATAGCTGCTTCGATGCCATTTTCACTTGCCCACCCGGCAAGCATGGCTACAAATGGTGTTTTGCCTGTACCTCCCACTGTTATATTTCCTATACTGACAACACAGGTAGGAAGAGATCTGATCCTGAAAAAACCGATCTTATAACCAATGATTCTGAGCCTAACCGCAAGGCCATAAACAACGGAAACGGTCTTCAGGAAAAAGGTGAGGGCATTCCTTTGTTTCTTTTCGTGAATGTTTGACCAATTAACCCGCTTCATCACTCAGGTTAGATCCACCTGTGGCGGATAAAGTTGATTGTGTTGTTTGAGTTTATTGCGTTCACAGTGCATCAAAGGCGCAACCAAATTGGAAATTCCAAGTCCCTCCCTCTGCAACGCTCTTGCTCGCGAGACAGGCGGGCCTGCATGCAACGCGGTCTTTCTTATCACCTTGAATTCACGGTCTCTGGCAATATAGTAGACCTCATCAAATCGATAAGCCTCCTTTGAACACATCATAAGAGAAAGATTACCCTCTTCTGAAGCTCCAAGATTTGGACGGCTATGAACCGGTCTTTCTTTTGATGGACCTTTATTTTTTGACAAATTCGTAAAAAGTGTTTTGTGAACGAGATTGAGCGTTTTCGGAGAAAAGCGCTTGAGATGTTCAGCGTTAAGAAATGCTAACTGTCAGAGGGCATTATACCGAGTTTTAGCATTTTAGCTAAACATCTTAAGTGCGCCCAAAATGCTCAC
>DAOVRY010000257.1 GCA_030633645.1 Pseudomonadota bacterium
GTCAATAGAGCTTTCCAGGATGTTTTCCATAAAATTTTTTGAGCGCTTGAGCTCCTTTTCCAACCGAAATACGTTGGGCATGTCCTGCGTTATCTCAACGATGCCTTCAGGCCTGCCTTTAGAGTCTTTCAGGCAGGTAATGGTAGAGTATGCAGGGAAGAGGTGTCCATCCTTGTGCTGGCGAAGCAGTCTCTCTTCTGCCCAGCCTTCACTCCTCACGCGCTCAGCAATATCCTCAAAGAGATGCGCCTTCTGGTCATCTTCTGAAAAAGTGAGTTCCGGCAGATACCTATCTTTTGCCTCTTCTGCCGTATATCCAAACAAATTGGCTGCCCCCTGATTGAACACGATAATTTTGCCATCAAAATCCGTAACGACAATAGCAGTATAGGTTGCAGAGTCAAGTATGCTGTTCAAAATCTTGGGGGCAGCCATATTGTATCTTTCTAGCGAAGCTCCGCCTCAAAGCGAGAAGCTGAGGAGAATTATGATCCCATTACTTGAAGCGAAGCGATGTTGGTTTCGTCTAAGGTTATACGGTTGCGCTGCTGGCCCGCCAGACTTATGGCGGGCTGGTTTCGTATGACGTTTACCGTTAACCGTTTCGAGCTGCGTAACCGCAACCGTTTTACGATCCCAATAATCCTTTGCGCCTTAGTGGTATTAGAAAAACTTGACATTAATCCGCCCGAAGTCTGGCGGATAAATTTTAAGATCTTAGCTTATATAGACAGCTAGATAGAGGCATGTCCTTTTCCATCAAAGCAAACGAGCAGACTGAGCTCGTAGTGGTACTTTCGCCAATTCGCTTGGCTCATAAGTAACCCCTACCAAGACAATTACTCCGCACCCCTTGACTTTGACCGGGAACATCATCCTTCTCCTCGTAGGACATGCTCCTGGGGGAACCTGATTGAAAAGGTGCTACCACCTAGTGAGATGCATTCTGATTCTTGGGTGATAAAATGACAGGCGGAAATCCTGCCTTGGCACATATCCGTATCATGGGGTATGTGTTTGCACCGGGTGCTCTCAAAATCTACAGAGAACCCATATCTTTCAGAAAATGTCTTTGCTCTCAGCAAATCAGAACCGGATCCCCCGGCATTAAATTCATAGGGTCTCTTTGAAGAATAAAAATCAGTATCTTGGGTATGAAAGAACCCTCCCAAAATCAGCTTTTGGTTTTGGGGAGTAATTCCAACACCATAATCATGAAAATCTATCAACACCTCATCATCTTGGGTTTTAGCATTAATTTCTATCTTTCCCTCATCGGGTGTGTTCTCTATGGCGTTTTTTAGGAGGCCCATACATACCTTTTTGAGGATAGTCCTATCCATGGTAAGGACAATTTCCTTTTCGAAATTCCCAATTATGTTCACCTCCCTTTCCCCCATGGAAGCGATTGCTTCATCGCATACATCATGTAAAAACTCAGCAAGAGGGATCTTTTCCACACGAATGTCTTCAACCTCAAAGAGAGACTCTATGCGCTTGCAAATCAGTTCCAGAATTTCCCTGTTCTGCTGAGGATTCGCTTCACTGATTTCTTCAACAAAACATGCTGCGTCTTCAATGATAGTGATTATTCTCTCCCTTTCTTCAACCGGCCTCTGATTGAGAATGTCCTCAATCTTGACCTGCAGTTCCAGCAGTCGATTTAGGTTACGTTGCCCCCTTTTGATCGTCTTTTCCAACCTCGGAATATCTGCCTCCTGAAGCTCCCTGGAGACTCTCCCTAATACAGTTGAAATGATTGCCAGTGGTGTCTTCAACTCGTGGGACAGGTGATTAATGATTCTCTCCTTAGCCTTGTCCAAGACCTTGAGCTCTTCGTAAAGCCTCGCATTTTCAAGGGCGATTGCAACATAGTGGGATATTGATGTGAGCAACTCTCTATCCTCATCGGTAAAATCCCCGGATTTCTTGTTAAGGGCCTCCAGTGCCCCGATGCACTCTCCTTGCCGGTTTATCAAGGGAATGCTCAGGATATTTTTGGTTTGAAAACCTGATTTCTTATCTATCTCGGAATAGAAATAAGGATCATCATAAGCATCATTGACGATTAAGGGGGCCTTTTGTTGAAAAACCCGACCAGCCATACCATAGTTCGTAGGTATACGGATTTCGTTCTTTTTCATGCCGGTTGCCACCAGTGACCACAACTGGTTTGATTTTTGGTCGTGCAGAAATACGGTACTCCTCTCAGTTCCCATAATCCGATTAGTTTGGCCCATGATCACGTCAAACAAAACGTCCATGTTAATCTCTGAGGTAATGATCTGGCCTACCTGGAAAATCAGGTTATGCTTACGGATATGATCCCTCACGTGCCGGTCGTCTTTTCGCCGACCAACAGCCCGTTCCTTTACGTAGTGCCGGCCTGAAATAACCATAGTGATCATCTCCTGAGATTCGATGGGTTAGAAGGTAGGTGCGGGCAGGATTCAAACCCTTGCAATAGATGTATAGGAACATGATCGGAATTTGGAGTCAATGAAAATCGGCCCATTTCTTTGGTTTGTTTTTGGTCTCCATTGAGTGGATAACTTTTGCATATGGTGCCCGCTACAGACACAGATGGCTTTGAGAATTCACTGTTTTTCAGTGCCGGCATTGAAAAAACAAAATCCCCTGCGGGAGATCAAAGAGCCTCTGAGACCCGACAGCGCTGCGTGCCCCTTCATCAAGGGGATTGACACCATGGGAGTTTGTGGTTGTTTCGGGGCAAAATTTATTGGAAAGGCTTTCAAGGGCAAAGCCGCGTGAACCGGCCTTTTTGAAGAATGCTCCTTTGGGAATGGTCATTTGTGTAGATCCAGAAAAATGCCCCTCTCCAGCTAATCCTGCAATAGCCCTCACATGTTAAAACGTATCATGGTGAACAAACTCACTAATCTCTCGGCGAGCGGGTGCCTTACCTTCCTGCGCAGGATACCCAACCGGGATCAGCGTTACTACTTCATATCCATCTGGTACCTGCAGTATCTCTTTTGCCTTGTCTTGATCAAACAGAC
>DAOVRY010000046.1 GCA_030633645.1 Pseudomonadota bacterium
AAGAACACAAAGCAGTTTATTAGAATAATGCCAATGGTAATGAAGGGGGGGTTTCGTTTGCTGAGTTTAGCGCTCAGAGGGATGATAAGCATGGAAATTCCCTTTACCTAGCTTGATGGTTTGACGAGCTTTCTTTTTGTTAATCGGTACGTTCCCTATTTTTCTAAAGCTCTCTCACCATGCTGGGAGATCGTGGGGAGCGCCTAAAAGAGGCTGGCAAACCAAGGTGCTCACGGCTGAGCGTGAGCTTGAAAAGCGAGATAGGGTATGATCTGCCAAAGGGATGATACCGGATTGTACAACGTTAGGATAGGGAAAAATGGAATTTTTCTTGGCAAAAGAAAACCCGTCTTTTCACTACCAATCATGGTGCCACTGGAGACCACCCGGATGACCACAACCTGATGATCAAATGGTTGGCCGGATCATGCAGGTGATAGTGGAACTCGCTTCATGGGGGAGGGAAATACTCATCATTTCGGCTGCGTTCTGATCTCCGGTCTGTGTTTGCGGTTTGAAGTGGATGAATTCAGCATTGCGAAGTTTTCTGTTTTCCCCTATTATTGGGCTGGGACTAACCATGGCGATGCTAGTGGAACCCCCCGAAGTCGCAGCCCTCGGGCAGCTCGGGCATATTGGAGTGGGCCAAGCTAACCTGATCAAACGTATCGATTTCCCCATAACCGGTTTTTGGCCATGTATCTATTTTCAGGCAATCTACCGGAGCCGTCGTGGTTAGCAAAAAACCATTGCCAACATGGGAGGGAAAATCTTCGCCCCGCTCCATAGGTACTTTGAACAACAGAGCACTTGCTAGAAGTCCTGATTACCCGGGAAAAAAGGGTGTTTCAGCGACAAATGTGCTTGACGGGATTTCCCTAAATCAAATAGAAATAAGTGGTGAACCTTAATTTCCAGGGCACAGAATATGGAAGAGTTTTTTGATTTGACTAAGGCCTTTGCATTTCTGGATGTACCAAAAGGAAATAATCTAGCCATCATAACGCTTTCAGGAGGCGAAGGGGTGCTGGCTACAGATATCTGTGAAACCATTTGTCTCAGGATGGCACAGCTCAGTGATAGTACATACCAGAGGCTCAAGAGGATCTTTCCCCCATGGGAAATCCCTCTGAATCCCATTGATGCGGGCGTGTGTCTGGAGTTTCATCTCTCCGGTATTGTGAAGGTTTTTGATGGCCTGAAAGCCATACCAGAAGATGAACATGTGGATTGTGTGGTTATGCAGCTGCCTCCCGATCTTTTTGGACGTGACTCAGAAAATGAAGATCTCTCTGCTGAGACATTTGATCTTCTGAAGGAAGAATACACCCAAGCGTATGTAAACATAAAAAGGATTGGAAAGCCATTTGCTCTGTGGCGTACGTCGATGGACCAAGTGGAAGATGAATGGGTTGAGATATTTGAGTCCCATTCCCTTCCTGTATTTCAATCCTCAGAAAGGGCAATAAAGACCCTGTCGGCCCTGTATGAATATAGTAACCACCGTATGAGAGAAACCGGGAGCTCTGTTGAAACACATGACACTAAGGGTTGAAAAGAGAAAGCCCATTGAAGGTTTCGGAGGTTCTTTCCACCTTGGGCCGCATATCAGAGGCCTTTTGGGGGCGGGCGATTTATGCGGTGCCCAGAAGATGGTGAATATCCGCCTCTGACGAGGGAGTCCAATGATATGAAAGAAAAGCTTACACTGGAAATAGAAAGGGAAACCGATGATGCGAGCCCTAAGGTTGGCGTATCAGTCACTTCTGACATAGCCAACGGTGAAGGATCAAAGCTGAGTGGATCAGTTTTGCTGGTACCAAAATGTAGTTCATATGAAATGTTGGAAAGAGAGGTTGCGCATGTTAAGGAAGAACTTGATACCCTGCTGAAAAAGTCGCAGCAGTTATTTGAGTCGGAGCGGAAAGCAGAAAGCCTGGAATTGGATGAAAATTTGGGCGCCAAAGAGATATGGGATATCTTATCCACTATCGAGGATCCCGAATCGTTAATAAAGGAATTTAATGGCCTGAGCCATGAAAAGAGACTCGAGGTAGCAGATTACGTGTTTACGAACTGTAATGTCTTCTCCGGCGTTGCCTCTGTCTTCTCTATGAGATACAATAATGAAGAGGCCAAGTTGGAGTAGATTATTGGTATTGTTTAAAAGTACTGGTACAGA
This sequence comes from Pseudomonadota bacterium, assembly GCA_030633645.1. Lineage (GTDB taxonomy): Bacteria > Desulfobacterota > DSM-4660 > Desulfatiglandales > B25-G16 > JADFWK01. The sequence goes on from DAOVRY010000046.1 coordinate 2,183, forward strand.
CAGTGCTGGGTGACCATTCTGCCAGAACTTTTCGACGATACTAGACCGTCTGATTTTAGAACAGTAGGTACACACGAGGGAAAATGCGCATCATAATGTTTGCAGGCAAAGGAGGAGTTGGCAAGACCAGTGTTGCCAGTGCAACGGGAATAAGGGCGGCTGCAATGGGCCATAGGACCTTGATAATGTCCCTGGATATTGCACACAGCCTGAGCGATATCTTTGCTCTGGATAAGGGTTTGGTAGATCAAAACAAGGGGTTGCCTGTCAAGATTGAGGATCGGCTGTGGATCCAGGAACTGGATATCCAGGAAGAGATCCAGAGGAACTGGAAAGATGTGTATAAATATATAGCCACCTTGTTTAACACAACGGGTTTTGATGAGATATTGGCCGAAGAGCTGGCTGTTCTGCCAGGCATGGAAGAGGTGAGCTCTCTTCTCTATATAAATCGATATGTGCAGGAAGACGATTTTGATGTGATCATTCTGGACTGCGCGCCCACAGGCGAGTCTTTGAGGTTCATCAGTATTCCCGGTACACTCGAATGGTATATTCGAAAGATATTCAAGATACAACGCAGGGTGGTGAGTTACATCAGACCCGTTGTCAGACGTTTTTACGATATACCCCTCCCGGAGGATGATTACTTTAAGGCCCTTCAAAATCTTTTTGAGAGACTTGAGGGGATAGATGCGATCCTTACCGATCCGGGCATAACAACAGTACGGCTCGTGGTCAATCCTGAGAAGATCGTTCTAAAAGAGACACAGAGGATTTTTTTGTATTTTTCGCTCTATAAGATGTGCATAGATGCGATAGTCATGAACAGGATTTTGCCGCCGACTATTGAAGAGAAGTACTTTGATGACTGGAAGGAATCACAGAGACGATACCTAAAATTGGCGGAGGAGTATTTTAGTCCTGTGCCCATATTGCCGGTAAATCTCTTGCAAAGTGAGCCCCTGGGAAAGGAAAACCTCGCAAAACTTGGTGCAGACATCTATGGTGAGCATGACCCAACACAACGTTTCTATGATGAGCAGCCCTATGAGTTTCAACAGAGGAACGGCCAATTTATTATAAGGATTAAGCTCCCGTTCATCTCTAAGGAAGCGGTAGAGCTAAACAGACTGCCAGAGGAGGTGGTTGTCAGGGTGGGGGAATTCAAGAAACATATCCTGTTGCCCAGACATGTGTCTGCCTATAAAGATGTTAAGGCAAAAATGGATGGGTCTTATTTAGATATCATTTTTGGAGGAAAGAAGGATGGAAAAGAGGAATCCTAAAGAAAAAGAGGACATAGGCACAGAGGAGGCCTTTCGGTCTCTTGGCCGGTTTTTTTCTTGGATGGAGGGAAGAATCGTGCCCCATGGTGAGTTTCGGGAACATATGAAGAAGAGCAGGCTGGAGTGTTTGAAAGGGATCAAATCCCTGATTGATAAGAGGATAGCTGATCTAGAGAAAGGGCAACCTAAAAGGGAAGACAAGAAGACCACCCGGGTAAAGGTAGATTAGACAGAGGCTCGGCAGAGGAAAGGGGAGCTGAAGGGGATGGATGATTCGCCTGTGGAAATCCCGATTGATGGGGTGATAGACCTGCACACCTTTGCACCACGGGATGCTGCCGATGTTGTAGATGAATATCTGAGTGTCTGCTCCCAGAAAGGAATACTGGAAGTCAAGATAATTCACGGCAAGGGTAAGGGTGTTTTGCGCCGGACTGTAGAGTCTGCCTTACAGAGGCATCCTCTCGTCCTCTCCTTCACACAAGACCGGGGCCCCTCCAACTGGGGTGCAACTATTGTTTTTTTAAGGCGTTCTGAGAACCCTCCACAGGGTATCCTCTAGCCGTCTATAAAGAGCAAGATCTTAACATTTGTATCAGGTTTTTGTAATACCACTAAGATGCAAAGGATAATTGGAATCGTAGAACGGTTGCGGTTGTGCAGCTCGAAACGGTTAACGGTTAACGTCGTACGAAACCAGAAGCGCAACCGTATAACTTTAGACGAAACCAACATCGCTTCGCTAGTAATAAGGAGTAATAATGAGAGCTAGATTCCGATCCTTTAGTCTCCTATTCTTTGCAGTGCTGTGTTTTTTGATAGCCCTGCCCTTTATTCTTGAGTCCGTGCTGGGAATCCAAATTAGTACCGAACTTGCCTGGCTTAATAAAGGTATCAGCATCGGCAAGGCAAAGATCACTATACTCAACGTGTGCTATGTCATCATTTTTCTTCTTCTTATCGGCCATATCTCAAGGATTATCAAGAAGGCTTTGCAGGACGAGGTGCTCCCCCGTACCAGGCTGGATATCGGGGCAAGGGCATCATTGGTAAATATTGTTATTTACTCCCTCTGGGTTTTGGCTATCTATACCGGGATCAATATCCTAGGGATTGATCTCTCATCCCTGGCCTTCATGGCAGGGGCCCTTGGAATCGGGATTGGCTTTGGCCTGCAAAATATTGTCAATAATTTTGTTAGCGGTATCGTTCTTCTCTTTGACCCCTCTATCCAGGTAGGTGATATGGTCCAGATCGGGGAAGATTGGGGAACAGTGGATAGAATTAACATGAGAACTACCATCGTCCAGAGCTTTGACAATGCAGCTCTGATTATCCCTAACTCTCAGATGCTTTCAAATAGGGTTACCAATTGGTCTTATAAGGATCCAAAGGTAAGGCGCCAGGTGGATGTTGGTGTGGCTTATGGTTCAGATGTTCAACTGGTGCGCACAGTCCTGTTAGAGATTGTTCATGATATGCCTGAGATAATGGATGATCCTGGTCCCCGGGTAGATTTCAGTGATTTTGCTGACAGTGCGCTTATCTTCAGGGTTCGGTTCTGGATAACCTCACCTAATTTCTGGCTAACCGCACCGACCGAGCTCAGGTTTCGAATTGATGAGGAATTCAAAAAACACGGCATAGAGATAGCATTCCCACAGCAGGATATCCACATCAGGAGTGCCCCCGGTCTTGAGGAGATCATAAAACCATAACAATGCAGGAACTGTGTACACCCTCAATTAGATTTGAGATCTTCTAGCCGGCACACTTACGAGAAGCTCAGTCTATTAAAGAGGGAATTATACCCTCACGTACTGATTGGAAGGTGATATGGGTGGCGAATCTCTCAAGGATTGTTTTTCAGATAGCTTCTTAATCCATGGAGATAAGAAGGCGATAAGCTTCCTCCGGAGAGGTGTCGTAGAGACAGAGATCTCTTATCGAGAATTGGACCAGGATTCCAGCCGGATGGCCAACGCCTTCCTGGAAATGGGGGTAGGTAAAGGGGACAGGGTAATTCTGTACCTCCCGAAGTCTCTCGCTTTCATTATAGCCCACCTTGCACTTCAAAAGATAGGAGCTATTGCGGTCCCCCTGAATCCGGGGTTCAAGCAGTCGGAAATGGATTATTTATACGAGGATACTGAAGCGAAATTGGTGGTAGCAGGATCTAAGCAAGAGACAATAATGCGGGGCATAGATCCCAGTCTAAATATTGTAGTGATCTGTACTGAAAAGCCTTACCAAGATCTGGATTTTTTTCGCTCTGCCTCAGATACCGTGCCCCCGCAAGGCATTGAACCAGAGGATGCCGGGCTTATCATCTACACCTCAGGAACTACAGGGAAACCAAAAGGGGCTCTGCTTACGCACAGGAATCTGGTCCACGATGCAAGAAATATAATCAACATCTGGGAAATAAAGGAATCTGACGTTCTCTGTCATGCGCTGCCTTTGTTTCATGTGCATGGGCTGTGTTTTGCCTTGCATACTGCCTTGATTGTAGGCTCCCATGTGCTTATGCTTGACAGCTTTTCACCGGAAGAGGTGATAGAAGTATTGGCCAAAAGAGAGGGAGAATACGTGTGCACAGTGTTTATGGGTGTGCCCGCTATGTATAGTAAGATGGTAGACTCCCTGGGAGAAAAGGGCCTGGATTTTAAGCATATCCGCTTATGGGCTTCTGGGTCAGCGCCACTTCTCGTCAAGGATTTTAAGCGGGTAAAGAGGGTATTTGGCAAAGAACCGGTGGAGCGGGAGGGTATGTCAGAGACGGGGATGAATTTTTCCAATCCCCTAAAGGGGGTGAGAAAGCCTGGTTCAATTGGATTACCACTGCCGGATCTTGAGGTGAGGATAGTAGATCCTGAGACATTCTTGGATGTGGTTCCTGGTCAAACGGGGGAGATCTGGCTCAAGGGTCCTGCCGTTACCCCAGGTTACTGGCGAAAGCCTGAAGAGACGGCAAAGGCATTTCAAAAAGGCTGGTTCAGGACCGGTGACCTGGGAAGAGTCGACGGGGATGGTTACTATTATCTGACAGATCGCCTTAAACATATTATCATCTCGGGAGGGGAAAATATCTCTCCCAAGGAGGTTGAAACGGTCATAAGCCAGGTTGAGGGTGTGGCCGAATCTTCGGTTGTA
>DAOVRY010000222.1 GCA_030633645.1 Pseudomonadota bacterium
CCTGCCTTTAATTTTTTCCAATGCCTCAGATATAGAACCGGCTACAGCTATATGATTATCTTTAATCAAGATCCCGTCAAAGAGGCCAAAGCGATGATTAGTCCCGCCTCCCATCCTGACTGCATATTTTTCTAATATCCGTAATCCAGGGGTTGTCTTTCTGGTATCGATCACACGGACCCTGGAAGGATCTGTTTTATCAACATATTTCCTTGTAAGGGTAGCAATGCCTGAGAGGTGTTGTAAGAAATTGAGAGCTGTCCTTTCTCCTATAAGTATCCCTCTCATTGATCCTTTAACAATACAGATATGGTCCCCTTTTGGCACCACATCTCCATCACGATAATTGCATTCAACTACTATTTCATTATCAAGCAGGGAGAAAACTCTTGAAAAAACTTCCACTCCCGCCAGTATTATCTCTTCCTTTGCTAATAGCCTCGCCTTTCCCTTTATGGATGGATCAATAATGGCCGAAGTAGTGAGATCACCGGGCCCCAGATCTTCTTCTAAGGCCAGTTCAATTATCTTATCGATGAGGGGACGAGAGCCCGTATTCATTTAACTCCTTCAAGAATAGTGAGGTTTTGGTTTAGTTTTTCTAATTTGAGACCTATCAAATCCACCTTCTCTTTGACACCTTCTACTATAGCGGGAGGTGCCTGATTTAGGAAATCCTTATTTTCCAGTTTCTTTCGAGATAGAGCCATGTCGCGCTCTATCTTTTCTATTTCCTTCCGTATCCTCCTTCTCTCATCCTCGTAATTGATCAGTCCTTCAAGGAGAACATGAACCTGGATGTCGCCAAAAACATATGTAGCAGAGGATTCAGGTTTTTCAATACCAGAAACAAAATCAATAGATTCAACCTTTGCCAGGCTGGTAATATAGATACCGTTGTTCTTTAGAATCTCTCTTTCTCTTGGCCCCTTTACATCTATGATTGTTTTTACAGAGGTCTTTGGAGGGATATTCATCTCTCCCCGGATATTCCTGATACCTGTTATTACTGCTTTGAGCAGATCCATCTGCTTGATTGATTCCATATTAGAGAAAAATTCTGAAGGTTGAGGAAACGGGGCCACCATGACGCTTCCTTCGGCATGAGGAAGCCTTTGCCAGATCTCTTCGGTAATAAAGGGCACAAATGGATGGAGAAGCCGCACCACTCCACTCAAGAGAATTTGCATCACAGACTGGGCCACTCCTATCCGTTTTGGATCTTTGCTATAAAGCTCCAGCTTAGCCATTTCCAGATACCAATCACAAAATTCATGCCACACAAACTGATACGAGGTGCTCGCCGCCTCGTTGAATTCATACCTTTCAAAACGGTCGGCTATCTGCTCGGCAACCTGCCCTACCCTGGTCATAATCCAGCGATCAGCCAGGGTAAGATCACTCTCTTCTATCGTGGGGAATTTACCGTCATCCAGGTTCATAAACACAAATCTGGCAGCATTCCAAATCTTATTAATAAAATTCCTGTATCCCGCTATCCTTTCTTCTGAGAGCCTAATGTCTCTTCCTTGGATAGCCAATACTGCAAGGGTGAATCTGAAGGCATCAGTCCCAAAGCGGTCCAGGACCTCAAGAGGATCGATGATGTTTCCTTTACTCTTGCTCATCTTCTGACCCTGTTCGTCTTTGACAAGAGCATGGATATAGACATCTCGAAAAGGGACATCTCCCATAAACCGTATCCCCATCATCATCATTCTTGCCACCCAGAAAAAAAGGATATCGAAACCAGTTACCAGGACCGATGTAGGATAAAAGGTTTTCAGTTCATCGGTCGAATCCGGCCAGCCCAGGGTGGAAAATGGCCAGAGCGCCGAACTAAACCAGGTATCCAGCACGTCTGTTTCCTGCTGAAGGTTCGTGCTCTTGCAGGAATGACATGTACTCGGATCGTCCTTAGACACGATAACCTCTCCACAGTCCTGGCAGTACCACGCAGGGATCCGGTGGCCCCACCAAATCTGCCTCGATACACACCAGTCCTTAATATTGTTCATCCATTCGTAATAGACGCCTTCCCAATTAGAAGGTACTATCCTTGTTCTGCCTTCCTTCACAGCAGCGATGGCCTTTTCGGCAAGAGGGCCTATTTTGACAAACCACTGCTTGGAAAGAAGAGGTTCGATCATGGTCTTACACCGGTAACAGTGTCCTATCGCATTCCGGTACGGTTCCGTCTTTTCAAGCAGGCCAGCCTTTTCGAGATCTTCCAAGATCTTTTCCCGGCACTCAAATCGGTCCATACCCTGGTAAGGACCTGCCAGCTCATTCATGTGAGCGTTCTCGTCAATGACTTTTATTCGTTCGAGTTGATGGGCGCTGCCAATTTCAAAATCATTGAGATCATGGGCGGGGGTGATCTTCAGAGCACCAGTACCGAATTCTCTGTCCACATATGAATCATAAATAACCGGTATTGGCTTATTTAATATGGGCAAAATGACATACAGTCCTGACAGATCTTTGTACCGAACATCTTCTGGATGCACCGCCACAGCAGTATCCCCCAGAAGTGTTTCGGGCCGAGTCGTGGCCACAGTCAGATGGCCCTCCCGGTTTTCAAATGGATAGCGAATATAATAGAGAAAGCTGTCCATCTCTTCATGTTCGACCTCAAGGTCAGCGAGCGCAGTGTGGCACCGGGGACACCAATTGATGATATAGTCTCCCCGGTATATGAGTTTTTCCTCATAGAGACGTACAAAGACCTCCCTCACGGCCCTGGAAAGCCCCTCGTCCATAGTAAACCGCTCCCGACTCCAGTCACAGGAACTTCCCAGCCTTTTGAGCTGATTGATAATCATTCCCCCATATTTTTCCCGCCACTCCCAAACCAATTCAACAAATCTTTCCCGACCAATCTGGTGACGATCAGTTCCTCTTAAGGCAAGATCTTTCTCCACGACATTCTGGGTGGCAATGCCTGCATGGTCTGTGCCGGGTTGCCAGAGGACATTGTATCCCGCCATTCTTTTGTATCTGCACAGGATATCCTGAAGGGTGTTATTGAGGGCATGGCCCATGTGCAGGCTTCCCGTCACATTGGGCGGGGGGATTACAATAGAGAAAGGAGGTTTGTCTGTTTTGGTATCGGCATGAAACAGATCATGTTCCTCCCAATAGGCATACCATCTCTGTTCCACTTCCCCAGGTTCGTAAGTCTTAGCCAAGCCAGTATGCTCCATTATAAGCTGCTCCTGCCTGTTTGTTTTTCTCTCTTAAGTCAAGATCAGGGTAACGTCAAGGTCCAGGGTATGGGTATCTTTTTTTTGGTTATGCCCTATGACATGGCCCTTTACTGGGTCGTTTCAAAATGGTTTATTGCGCCCTAAGCCTTAGAATCATAGGGTCCATCTATATAAACCATTTTGAAACTCCCACTGATCTAAACTATGTGGCGCATAATCCAAAAAAAAAGATACCCATACC
>DAOVRY010000202.1 GCA_030633645.1 Pseudomonadota bacterium
CAAGGAGGGGTATTCCGGCAGCCTATGACAAAAAGTCTCGCACTCAAAGCAAATGGTTTCGTTAAGTTAGGGCTGACTGGGTATGATGCATGCTATGCCGCTCTGGCCAAGGATTTAAAAGGGACATGGCTTACTTTTGATAAACAGGCTCACAGATTGATCATTAAAGAAAAAGTATCTTATTGCTTGGATGAGAAAATGCCGAAAAACTGGCATGCTTAGCCATGTTGGGAAACTGGGCGTTCGTTTGGAGGATAACGGATAAGGAGTTTCGTGTGTCACAGCCCATGGAAAGGTAACGGTTCACGGGTTCAGGGTTCAGAGGTTTCCCGATGAAATCGGGATTCGGGGTTAGTGAATGTTAGCAAAAGAAAAGTAACCCTGAACCTGTGAACGTCTACCGTTGGATCAACAATACATAACGAATGCTGAGTTTCAGGAAGCGTATGATCATGTCTGCCTGTGCTGGAGCTACGGCAGACAGGCCGGACGCACCTTTACCCTGTTAGGGGACTCTGACAGGGCGCCCGCTATGCGAAACCTCAGATTATGTGGAAAGAACAGGTTATTGGGGCTGTTCAGGGCATGGTTGAAGAAACAAACCGCAGTTAAGGCACGAACGGGCAGGCCCGCCCGCCTCGCCTGAGCCAGAGCGATGGCGGTCAGTTCAAGTACCTGCTTGCTTACGAGTAAGGTCAACCAAAGACAGGCTGTTGCCGAAATCCCTTTTCCCTTGGTCTAAACCGTTTTTGACAAATCTAAGGCTCTCTCCAGGCGATGTCAAAACTCAGCCTTTGGCCTCAAACAGTTGACATCGCTTATCTTCCGCTTCGCCAAGATTTGTTACCAAAAACGTTTTAATGACCGCTCAAAGGGATTTCCGTTTGGGCAACAGCCTGAAGAAAGGTAACCCAGAACGGTAAACTCTGAACCTCTGAACGCCGAACCCTGAACCCGTGAACGGTTACTCGTTGACCTATAGTTCATAAAGGGTTGTATCTTTATGAGGGGCCCGAGATCTTTCTCTTATCCCTTTCTTTTCTGAAACGACAAAGGGTTCCTCTTCTATGAGATCTCCCATCTCTTCCTCGATTTTTTCAGGGTCCTCTCCGGCCTCCATCCTCTCTATTGCCTCCTGCATCCCTTTTCCCATTTTGAGACCGGTCATTTCAGTGAGCTTGCGCATCACCTGTGCTGCCTGCCTGGGATCATCTTCATTAATATTGTCTGCCTCCTGTGCAAGCATGCCAGCAGCCTTTTCCATCTTTTCCTCATCAAACGAAAAAGGCTCCTCGCTATCCTCCCCAGAACCTTTCCTCAAAACAGAAAACCCGGATAGGCATCTCTTCAATTTCACCTCACTACAGTGAGGGCAGGTCGGTTGTTTGCTGGTATTGATTGTTTTTGAGTAGAAATTAAAAATGGTGTTACATCTCTCACAGTAAAATTCATAAATCGGCATGTCTTCTCCTGACTTTGTTCTTCCAAGCGCATATTATCAGCAGCGTTTTGCCCTGACAAGAAAAAATCGGAATGTCCATTGCCCGTTGTCAGTTGTCAGCGGGCCGTTGCCGAAAGAATCCCTTTTCACTTGGTCTAAAACGTTTTTTGATAAATCTAAGGCTTGCTCCAGGCGATGTCAAAACTCGCCTTTAGGGCTCAGACAGTTGACATCGCTTATCTTCCACTTCGCCAAGATTTGTTAGCAAAAAACGTTTTAATGACCGCTCAAAGCGATTTCCGTTTGGGCAACAGCCCGTCAGCATTTGACCCCGGCACAGCGCTACCGGAAATGGGGGAAGTTCGATTTCATGAGAAGAATCTTGCGATACACTAGTAAATTAGTGTAATAAGAATATACAAAAAGCCAAAACAGAGTTCAGAAGAAGCTCATTCGTGCTCGATTTCGTTTTGGAAAACCAACACCTCAAACATCTAGATAAGGGTTGCGATCATGCAAAACAGACCATTAGTTGGGATAGTTCTGGGGAGCGCTTCTGACAAACCGATAATGGATGAATGCGCCAAGATCTTACAAGAAATGGAAATAAGCTTTGAGATAACCGTATGCTCTGCTCACCGGACGCCCGAAAAGACCAGGGATTACGCCATGAGTGCCTCTGAGAGAGGCATAGAGGTCATTATTGCAGGCGCCGGCTGGGCAGCCCACCTCGCTGGGGTGCTGGCTTCCTACACCACGTTACCCGTTATCGGAGTGCCTGTTGATTCCTCTCCCCTTAAGGGAATAGACGCGCTTCTTTCCACGGCCCAGATGCCTCCCGGTATTCCCGTGGCCACCATGGCAATTGGGAGCGGCGGTGCCCAGAATGCCGCTGTTTTTGCTGCCCAGATACTGGCCCTCAAATATGCCGATATCGCCAAGAAATTGGAAAGATACCGGGAGGGCCTGCAATCGAGGGCAACAGGGGTTAAGACAGATTGAGCCAGGTAGTTAAAGTCGATTCAACCGAATCCTTAAAACAAGGTATATGGGAAGCAAAGAAAATCCTCTTGAAAGGAGGCATTGTAGCCCTGCCCACCGAATCCTTTTATGGCCTCGGTGCAGATGCTACCAATCCTCAGGCCCTTACAAGGATCTTTACGATAAAAAAAAGGGATTCTGCTCTGCCCATCCTTATCTTGGTTTCTTCCTTAGGGGAGCTTAGAAAATACGTGCAATCCGTTCCACCACAAGCAAAAAGGATGGGGAAAAGATTCTGGCCCGGGGGGCTCACCATGATTTTTCGATCCTCTCCTCTGTTGCCGCCAATCCTGACAGCAAATACAGGAAAGGTGGGTATCAGGATCTCCAGTCATCCTGTGGCTCATGCCTTGTTAAAATCTCTCCCTGTTCCCATCACCGGAACAAGCGCTAATATCTCCGGAATGCCTCCTTGCACCACGGCTGATCAAGTGCTAGGATATCTCGGTGCTGACGTAGATCTCATACTGGACGGAGGATCAACACAGGGAGAATATCCCTCCACTATCCTTGATGTAACCGTGGATCCGCCTGTGATTATCAGGGAAGGAATAATAAAGGCGGAAGAGATTATTGAGAGCGGAATCTATAGGAGGATAGGCACCCTTACTTAAAAAAGGTAAGGCACCTTTTGGGTACGTGAAAAACATAAAGATTATCATTATCACCGGTCTTTCAGGATCAGGCAAAACTACGGCGATCAATGCCCTTGAAGATGCCGGTTTCTTCTGCATAGACAATCTGCCCGTAGTGCTCCTGCCCAAATTCTTGGAATTGAGGACAGAGACTGGATCAGAAATAACGAAACTCGCTGTGGTCATGGATCTAAGGGAGAGAGAGTTTATTGAAAGATATCCCGAGATTTTTACCAAACTCAGGGAACAAGAATATCTCCTTGAAATCCTTTTTCTTGAGGCCTCTACCGAGGCCCTGTTGAGAAGATACAGCCAGACTCGAAGAAAGCACCCACTCAGTGCAGAAAAGAACCTTCTTGCAGGGATTGAGGCCGAGAGAAAGCAATTGAAAGACCTGAGGGAGATCGCAGATCTCGTTATTGATACCTCTAACTACAACGTGCACGAGTTAAAGGAGATTATCCTAAACCATGTGCTAAAGGCAGTTCCTGCAAAAAGGATGAA
>DAOVRY010000200.1 GCA_030633645.1 Pseudomonadota bacterium
AACCTTTTTTTACGGGAATTGATAGGTTCTCGAGGAACGTGCTCATTGGCGGATAGATGTTGTGATCGGAGCCTGTTATGGTGTAACCTTTTTCCTTGAGCATCCCTGCCAGCGATGACATACCAACGCCGCAGATACCCATCAAGTGAATATGGGCATGCCTTGGTGGAAGATTGATGTGCCACCCATCATATGCTAGTACCTGCATAATCCATTGCAAAAGAGCATTTTTTAACGTATCAGCCTATTTTTGTATACGATTTGTTGCTATCGGGAGTTGAGATTAACCTTATAGCTTTTGAAGATGCCTTTGAAAGCGTAAAAGAGAAAACCCCTCATTTTTCTTTGAGTTCACGAAGAAATGTCTCCCTAAATCTCAATAAATCTTTCCTATCATGAATAAGCTTACCTTGAACCTATAATATCTCCCTTTCTTCCAAGAATTTCATTGATTCTTGAACAAATTCCTCTATGGATTTCTTCTCATCAACAAATATATGCTCATCAGGGGCATTAATAGGGTGACAGTGGTATCTGCCTCCTTCAGAGTCGTACCCATATAGCCTCCTGTTTTTAAAAACGAGGGCCATATTAAGCTTCTCCTTCTTGGTATTTCCATAAATCTGGATGAATAGCTCATTGTCTATCAACAGTTTCAGGCTAATGATATTATCAGTACTGTCTACTTCAATGAGTTGCAAATTGTATTTATCTGCAATAGCATTGGTCTCTTCGATAATTCTGCTAAGCTTCATCAGAAAGCTCTTTCAGCTTCTTTTCAATGGTCTTTATACCATCAATTGCAAGTTCCCACTCCTGCGCATCAGATTCAACTTCAAAAGTGTATCCCTCGCTCTCTACAATATTTGCTTTCTCAAAACTCTCAAAATCTATGTCATATTTCTTTCTATAAAAATCGTCCGTCATTCTGTAGCGAGTGAGCTTCCTTAAGTAGTCCCTCCTAAGAAGATATTTCAGTTCATCTTCAGTCATCTTATCTAACTGTTTTTTAAGAACTGCTTTCATCGGCTGCACCTCCTGTCCTATTGGATATATGAAGTAGAAAACTTTTGTGCTAGGCCTTAATCTTAAAAACACTAAAATACTAGCATTTGCTTATTCATTTTCTTCAATTGGTTTTTTAATCATGATACTTAAAAAGTGAAGCTATTACAATAAATTTAGCCTGCAAATATGGTGAAGAAAAAACCCGGCAAATATTAGCCATCATCAACCGTCACGACCAAGTGACCAGTTGAAGTCAGAAGATTTTTCAGACCTTAGTTGAAAGGAGATGAATCCGAAAAGGCATTAACAATATCGAAATTGACGCATAACAAGATCGTGAAGTTTAGGGCGAAAATCTTTTATCTTTTCATTTGATCTGCTTGGATGGATCCGGTTTGTGAGAAATATTACTGTTATGTTTTTCTCTAAATCGATCCATACTGAGGTACCGGTAAATCCAGTGTGGCCCACACTAGTTGGGCTAAAGTAATTCCCCGAACTAGAGTCCTTCTGTGAAGGAGTGTCCCATCCAAGGGCGTAGGTAGAATCTGGTACAATTGCCTGTCTTGAAAAAAATGTCCTGACGGTTTCAGTCGAAAGCAGGTCAGATCGGGTACCATGATATATTTTCACCAATGCCGTGGTCAGGGTAAAGACATCCAGTGCTGTTCCAAAGAGCCCGGCATGACCTGAATACCCTCCAAGGGCATATGCATTTTCGTCATGGACATGGCCTTGAATAATCTCTTCTCTCCACGGGCAATATTCTGTGGCGGCATATGATTCTTTTTCATGCACCCTGTCAGAAGTGACATGGTCGAGATAAAGGGTCTCCAGTCCAAGGGGATGGTAAAAGCTGGCATCCAGAAATGATGATAGATCTTGGCCAGCGGTTATCTCTATGATCCACTCAAGGAGCATAAACCCAAGGTCACTGTAAAGCGATACAGTCTTAGGTTCATGGCATAAGGACTCTTCCATAATTGACTGCCGCAAAATAGATTTTCGCTCCTCTAAAGGGTGTGTTATCAGTTCCAGATAAAATGGTTTCCAGTCTAGGAGACCCGCAGAGTGGTTTAACAAAAGCCGGGTTGTTATATCAGCCTTTTCTTTCCAGGGGAACGGTTGTATGGGATATGAAATAGGTTTATCGAGATCCAGGAGACCCTCGTCCACGAGTTTCATGATAGCTAACGTGGTTGCCAAAGGTTTTGTGAGCGAGGCCAAATCAAAGATTGTCTCCTTTTCCATGGGAAGGGGTTTCGGTTTTACTGCCCGATTGCCCACATTATGGAAGAAGACAATATCCTCTCCTTGCGCCACCAAAAGAACAGCACCGGGATACACCTTTTGCTTGAGTCCTGTTTTCAAAAACACGGTTATTTTATTTGTCATTTGTCGTTCGTCATTTGACACAACAAACCCTATGAGGTAGCTGCTTCTTCTATCTCGAGAACCATCCTGTCGGTATCAAGCTGGGCCGGGAGTCCAAGAGGTACGGATATATTTTCATCTCCATGGCCAACAGGCAGACCTGTTACCACTGGCACGGAAAGACTACCAACTCGCTCCTGAAGCAGACTGTAGAGAATCTCTTGTCCCCCGCAATCCTCCATTTGACCAATAACGAGTGCTGATACCTGTGCCAATCGACCGCTCAGTAAAAGGTGGGTAAGCATCCTATCCACTCTGTAGGGAGATTCTCCTTTCTCTTCTAAGAAAAGGATAACACTCTCAAAGGAGGGCAGAAAGGGGGTATCTAGAAGAGCGCATATAGTTGAAAGATTACCCCCCAGGAGTATACCCCTTGCTTTACCTTTGTTGACAGCACTGCCATGTGCCAAAGAGATTTGAGGTTTGTGAGAGGTGGTAATCAGCCTGGATAGATGTTGCCAGTTTTTACCTTTGGGAAGATCCGAGAGGGTTGGCCCATGGATAGTAATTAAACGGCACTTTTTGTACAGTGCAAACAAAAGGGCAGTTAGATCGCTGAAACCTACCAGTATCTTAGGGTTTTCTCGTATGAGTTCAAAATCAATCTTATCAAGAAGCCTTGCTGATCCATAGCCACCCCTGGTACAAAAGATTGCCTTGATCTCAGGATCAGAAAACATCTGGTGGAGATCCGATACCCTGTCATGGTCAGAGCCGGCCAGGTAGCTCAAACGATCAAAAAGATGACTGCCAAGCCTTACCTTGAGCGGAAAAGACTCCACGAGTTGTAATCCCTCCACTATTTCAGATTTGCTAACCGGGCTTGCTGGTGCTATAATTCCCACTGTGTGGTTCGCCACAAGGCGGGGAGCTTTTATAATACGTGAAGATGCCATAAGATTTTTAAATACTACTTTGCGGTGATTCGGGCAACTTAAAACACAGGGTCTTATGCCTTGATACATGCATATTTACATACGCTTGCGCACTAGATGTCTTCATAGGCTAAGATGTTAAAATTTATCCGCCAGACTTCGGGCGGATTAATGTCAAGCCTGCCCTGGCGCGACAGGATTGCAACAAGCTATTGTCAACGCATCCCAATGGAAGTGCAGACTATTGAGCTCTAATCCATGCGAGCCAGGTCTGGGCCAGGGTTTTTGTAATACCACTAAGGCGCAAAGGATTATTGGGATCCT
>DAOVRY010000273.1 GCA_030633645.1 Pseudomonadota bacterium
ATGAATACCAATGTGCTTCCCAACTCTTCCATTCCCTTTGTAGTGATTTTTAGTAGCTTGCCTGAGGATATGAGCGAATTTACGGTAGAAGCAGTCAGTTCTTCCCCTGCCGGAAAGTAAGTTGCCCAGAAATTCCTATGTCCCGAACCAGCAGATTTTCTGATACCGTGTTTTTCTTGTCCAGAGTTATGTATACCCTTTTTTATCGTATCAACCCAAAGGGCATTATCGCGTAAATGAATGTACCAAAAAAGCTGCTGTTCCCCATCATCATCTTTCTCATATTGCTCTTATCTGGGATTTTCGGGTACATGTATATAGAGGGATGGGATTTCCTAGATTCCCTTTATATGACTATTATCACCGTTTCTACGGTTGGCTATGGTGAGGTACGTGAAATAGGACCTGGTGGCCGTGTCTTCACCGTCCTTTTGATTGTTTTTGGCGTCTCTATCATAACCTACACAGTTAGTTTGGTTGTTGAGACCCTGGTAGCAGGCGAGATCAGGTCAGTCCTTGGGAGGAGAAAAGTGAGCAAAAAAATAAAATCTCTTAAAGATCACTATATTATCTGTGGCTATGGCAGGATTGGAAGCATTATCTGCAAAGGGCTTACCCGCAAAGCAATACCCCTGATGGTTATCGAAAAGGATGAACACGTACAGGAAGAGTTAGAGCAGGATGAAATTCTCTATCTGCAAGGCGATGCAACGCACGAAGAGACCTTGTTAGAGGCTGGTATAGAAAAGGCCAAGGGATTGGTGTCAGTGGTATCATCTGATGCAGAGAATGTCTACATCTGTCTTACTGCCCGTGGATTAAATCCCCCGCTCTATATCCTTTCGAGGGCAGAGGATGAGGCTAGTGAGCGAAAGCTTCTTCGGGCAGGTGCAAACAAGGTGATTCTGCCTTATATACTAGGCGGGCGGCGAATGGTGCAGGCGATTATTAGACCGACGGTGAGTGATTTCCTGGAGTCTGCTGTCCATGATCAGAGTTTTGAACTCGCCATTGAGGAGATAACCGTAGGCGAGGATTCCCGCTTAGCTAATCGGAGCTTGGTTAATTCTGGTATTCGACAGGAGATGGACGTTATCATTATTGGAATAAAGGAAAAAGATGGTGAAATACTATTTAATCCTTCCTCAAGAACAAAGATCAAATCTGGTGATATCCTTATTGCCATGGGAAGGAATAAGGATTTGGAGAGACTACGAAAAGCTGTAAACCCATCTATGAATACCGTGAATGCTTAGATGGGCTCAGTTACGAGGTTACACCTCATGAACCCAATAAACCCAATAAACCCAATAAACTCAAAGAACTCAACGAACCGTCAGGAGGCAGGATGCTTGATCTGAAATTTGTCCGGTCAAACCTGGATCTGGTAAAGGGTATGCTTGAAAACAGAGGGTATAATCTTGACCTTTCCGACTTTCAATCTCTGGATGAGAAGAGACGCTCCATCCTGTCAGGCCTTGAACAGCTCAGGCATCGTCGCAATAAGGTGTCTGACAAGATAGCGGCTATGAAAAAGAATGGAGAGGATACATCATCCCTTGTTGCTGAAATGAAGACAGTCTCCAAAGAGATAAAGGAAATTGAGACCGAACTCCCCGGTGTCGTAGATCAGGTGAATAAGGTTTTGATGCTTATCCCCAACATGCCCCACGAATCAGTGGTAGTGGGTGAAAGCGCAGATGATAATCCTGTTATACGGAAGTGGGGCACGATTAGAGAGTTTGCTTTTAACCCCCTTCCTCATTGGGAGATTGGAGAAAAGCTTAACATCCTTGATTTTTCCAGAGCAGCTAAGATTGCCGGGAGCAGATTCTCGCTCCAGAGTGGTATAGGTGCTACATTAGAGCGGGCGTTGATCAATTTCATGCTTGATATCCACATCAACCATCATGACTACGTCGAGATCCTGCCACCATTTCTTGTGAATTCAGATAGCATGACCGGAACCGGTCAACTTCCCAAGTTCAGAGAGGACCTGTTCAAGGTAGATGGCTGGGACCTCTTTCTCATTCCAACGGCTGAGGTGCCGGTTACGAACATATATAGGGATGAAATCCTGTCATCCGATCAACTTCCTATCAGGTATGTTTCCTATACTCCTTGCTTTAGATCAGAGGCTGGCTCTTACGGAAAAGATACACGGGGCCTTATCAGGCAGCACCAATTTAACAAGGTGGAATTGGTTAAATTCTGCTGCCCTGAAGATTCAGACGGGGAATTGGAGTCTCTCACTGCTGATGCAGAGGAGATCCTACAGCGTCTGGAGCTTCCCTATAGAGTGGTTTCCTTGTGTAGCGGTGACCTCGGCTTTTCTGCTGCCAAAACCTATGATCTTGAGGTCTGGCTCCCTGAGCAGGAGGTCTATAGAGAGATATCCTCATGCAGTAATTTTACAGACTTCCAGGCCAGAAGGGCAAATATTCGCTTTAGAAGGAAAAAGGGGAGCGGTACAGAACTCGCCCACACCATTAACGGCTCAGGTCTGGCAGTTGGAAGAACTCTTGTGGCAATCCTGGAGAATTATCAGCAACCCGACGGAAGCGTGACTATTCCCGAGGCCCTAAGGCCATACCTGGGTGGGCTCTCCGTTATTAGGAGAGAGGGTGCTGGTTGAAATGGCATGGAGATGGGATAAACGAGAGGATCGGAAATGAGTGCACTGGAAGAGGTGTATAGCAAAATTGAGAGCTATAGGTCTGAGATCATTGAGATGCAGCGGGAACTCACGTGTCGCCCTGCGCTAGGCCCAGAAAATGGTGGAAGTGGAGAGCATGACAAGGCTGACTATGTCAAGGAACAGCTCGGGTTCCTTAAACCGGATGTGTTCTATGAGGTTCATGCCCCTGATGAAAGG
>DAOVRY010000014.1 GCA_030633645.1 Pseudomonadota bacterium
CTATTTGAGGGTATTATACCGAGTTTTAGAATTTTAGCTGAACATCTTAAGTGCGCCCAAAATGCTCACGGATAGAGCAAAATCGACTTTTTACGAATGCATCAGTTTTTGTTATCCTGCTTTTCTGAGCGGGATAGCTTATCTATTAGCCTTTCTTATACCAAGTTGATCTTGTGCAACGATAAATTTACAGATATTCGTTGATCCTTCCACCATTCCGTAGGGAGGCGCATCTCGGTAGTAACGGGCAACTGGATATTCCGTAGAATAACCATAAGCCCCTAGGATACTCATTGCATATCTGGAGGCTTTATAGGCTATCTCACCAGCCAAATACTTGGCTTGAGCTACTTCCATATTATTACCTAACATCCCCTGATCTTTCTGCCACGCTGCCTTATAACAAGAGAGCCTTCCAGCCTCGATCTCGGCGACTAGTTGTGCAACCATGTCTTGGTTCATCTGAAAAGTGCCGATTGGTTGACCAAATTGTTCCCGTTCCATGGCATATTTTGTTATCGCTTCTAAACAGGCCTGTGCTAGACCGACACCTCCCGCTGCACAAGAGAGACGTGAGTTGGCAAGAGATCCGAAGGCAATCTTGACGCCATCACCCGGTTTACCTATGATGTTTTCCTTCGGAACCTTAGTGTTTTCTAAGATCACCTCACCCGTCGGTGTAGCGTGGGTGCCTAATTTGTCCAAATCCGTGGTTGTCACACCATTAAAGTTCTTCGGTTCTATCACAAAAGCCGAGAGCCCTTTAGTGCCTGCAGAGCGATCGGTATAGGCGTAGTAAATGATGGCATCGGCACTGGTGGCATTAGAGATCCAGGTTTTGTAACCATTTAAGAGCCAGTGATCCCCTTTATCCTCTGCAGTTGATTTCATTGAAATAACATCAGATCCAGCGTTGGGCTCGGTCATAGCGAATGCCCCAACATACTCGGCACTCACGAGTTTCGGGACATACTTCTTTTTTAATTCCTCGTCACCATAATGACAAATAGTGAAAGCCATCCCGGTTGTCTGCATGTTAATCTGAACTCTGAGTGCACTGCAGCCACGGGCAATCTCTTCGGTTAGGATAATGGCTGCCAACCAACCCATATTATTACCCCCGTATTCCTCGGGGATTACCGTGCCGAAAAAACCCAGCTCACCCATTGGTTTAATAGCCTCTTCGTAGGGGAAATAGTGTTTTTCTTCCCATTCATCCGCAAATGGTGCGATCTTCTCTTCTACAAAATCCCGGACCATATCTTTGAGCATTTGAAGTTCCTCTGATAATCCAAAATCCATATCTCTCTCCTCCTTACATTAAAATTATCTGTTTACGTCTTTGCCCGCATTTTTGTAAGTAGATTCTCCACGTCAGGCGTGACTAACACTATACCCCCCAACAAACCGTAACGCCTTACTTACACACTCCTTTCATTAAAATTGGACAGTCTTAATCGGGTTTAGAGATGTCAGTTGATGAATCTTTATTCATTTTGAAGTATAGAACATTATACACCTATTTACAATAGATTTATTGTAAGTGCCCGCCGCAGCTTAAGACGAAAAACCGCTTCAGCGGTCATTTACCAAGACAAAAGTTGCTGAAGATAGTATCAAGGATTTCTTCATTTGTTTTATTGCCTGTTATTTCATCGATAGCATCTTTTGCCCATAAAAGATCTGCTGCTACGAGCTCGAATGGAGCGTTCCGGCGTATGTTTGTAGATGCATTTCGTAAAAAGGTCCCTGCCTTAGATAATAACATCTTATGTCTTAGGTTTGGAAGAATTGGCGGTGGAGAGAGATCTGCTTTTTTATCCATAATCCGTTCTATTATCGCCTGAGTGAGATTCTTAAACCCTTCCCCAGTAAGAGCTGAAACCTCAACCGTAGTAAGATGTTTCTGTATAGAGTGGATCTTTTTCTCACTGAGTTTTACTGGGAGGTCGATCTTATTGATAACTGCTATAGCGGTCTTATTATCAACTGCTTGTATCAGGTTTAGATCGTATTGATTAAGGGGTCTGCTTCGGTCAATCACGAGAAGGGTAATATCAGATAAAGCAAGCTGGGTTTTTGTTAAATCTACGCCTTTTTTCTCGATTTTTCCTTTGACCTTTCGTATACCAGCGGTATCTACGAGTTTTACAGGGAGACCCTGAATGGTGACCATACATTCCAGCGCATCCCGGGTCGTTCCGGGGATCGGTGTAACAATAGCCCGCTCTTCCTGTAAGAGCCTGTTAAGGATGCTCGATTTACCCACATTAACTCGACCTACTATGACTACCGTAACCCCCTCGTGCCATATCTTTCTCTGGCTGAAAGCACCTATAAGCTCTCTAATTGGTTTTAGAATGTCTTTATGTATCTGATCTGTTAGGCGGGATCTCTCTATGACGGTAGGTTCCTCATCAGGGAAGTCTATTGAAACCTCTATTCGAGCAAGGATTTCAATAATGCCCTGCCTGATGCGCTCAACTCTTTTCTTAAACCCCCCGGCCAACTGACAGGCCGCCAAGGTAACTGACATATCCCCTTTTGCATTTATCAGGTCTATGATCGCTTCGGCTTGCGTTAAATCAATCCTGCCATTCAGGAAGGCCCTGAGGGTGAATTCTCCAGGTCTCGCTAATCTGGCACCCGCTTGAAGGATTATTTGAAGTATGGTGGAGAGGATTGTGTAACCACTGTGGGAATTAATCTCAACCACATCTTCGCGGGTATAAGAAAGGGGGGCACGCATCACTGAGAGAAGAACTTCATCAACAGGAAGGCGTGATTTTGGATCGATAATATGGCCTAGGTAGAGACGAAAGCTCTCAAATGACTTGATGGGCCGTTTTGATTGAAAAACCTTTCGCGCAATATTTTCAGCAGTATATCCGCTGATCCTTATGATTCCTATGCCACCTACGCCTATGGGTGTGGCTATAGCAGCAATGGTCTCCTCTTTATAATCCATAACAAAACAAGAATCCCGAAATTAACTGTTCTCTTCTTCATCAGTCTTCTTTTTGTTGGGAATGATATAAACATTCTTAAAGAGCCCTTCGCCATCGCTTTTTGTTTGAACCTGGTTGTCTCCCTTAAGAGCAAGGTGAATAATTCTCCGGTCGTGTGGATTTACTGCGTCAATGGTGACCGTTTTCTGTGTCCTTTTGGCTTGTTCACCCATCTTGAGGGCCAACCTCTTCAAGGATTCCTCTTTTCTCTGCCTATAATTCTCGGTGTCAACGATCACTCGCACCTTTGTTTCGGTGGCCCTATTCACTGCTTTGTTAACAATAAACTCCAACGCCTCCAAGGTCCTCCCCTTGTGTCCAATGAGGATCCCGGTGTTATTTCCTTCAATATTTAAGACAATATCATCGCCCTTTCTCACCGCGGATATCCTCGTATCCATAGACATGAGTGAGACTATCTTGGTAAGGGTTTCTTGGGCAACGGCGATAGCGCTATCCCTTTTTACCTTTACCCTGATCTTAGCCTTCTTGTTGCCAACTAAACCAAAGATTCCGGCAGATCTACTTTCTAAGACCTCAATATCAAGCTCCTCCTCAGTTACATGAAAATGGTCGCAGGCCTTCTTAATGGCTTCCTCTGTTGTTTTGGCTTCTATTTCGATAGATGACATAAGATTTCCTCCCAAAATTAACCTAATTGTCTATTAATCCGATATTGCTGAGCGATTGACAGTATATTGTTTACTAACCAGTAAAGCACCAAACCAGATGGGAAGTTTATAAACAAGAATGTAAATACGATTGGCAGAAGCATCATCATCTTGGCCTGAGCAGGATCCCCTGTCATTGGTGTCATTTTTTGCTGCAGAAACATAGATGCACCCATTAACAGGGTCAGGATAGGGATTCCATAAGGGGGAGCCATTAAAGGAATTGTGAATGGAAAGGAGAAAAGCCGCTCAGGTGCAGAAAGATCGTTGACCCACAGAACAAAGGGGGCATGCCGCAACTCTATTGAGTTAGGTAAGATCCGATAAAAGGCGAAGAAAACGGGCATCTGGACCAACATAGGCAGACAACCGCCCATGGGATTAATCTTGTAGGTCTTATAAAGGCCCATAAGTTGTTTGTTCATCTCTTGCTTATTGTTCTTGTATTTCTCTCGAATCTTGGCCATCATTGGTTGAAGTTTCCTCATTTCCTTCATGGATTGATAGCTTTTACGGGTAAGGGGCCAAAATAGTATCTTGATCAGGATGGTAAGCAAGATAATCGAAAGACCATAGTTTGATAAGTATTTATTGAAAAAACGAAGAGCAACCAAGAGAGGTTTGGCAATAATATCAAACCACCCAAAGTTAACAGCCTTTTCAAGGTTTTTGTTTAAGGTTTTCAAAATATAGAGATCCCGCGGACCCAGATAAAGCGTAAAATTTCTTGTTGTACTCTCGTTTTTTCCGAGGTTGAAGGGAGAGGGTATGTACGATATTCTAATCTCACCATCTGGAAGGACTGCAGCCTTTGCAGTGGCTTTCTTGTCGTTCTCGCTGATTATCGCGGTCATAAAATACGGTTCTTCATAGGCAATCCAGGATATCTGGCCAAGAAATTGCTTACCCTGCAATTTGCTCACTTTGACCTCTTCGAGTTTATTGCCAAGGAGCAGTGCCATACCCTCAAATGATCCATAACTCCTTCTCATTTCTTGCGGTATGTGAGCTATGTTGAAAAGAAGGGTATCATCGATCATATAGTCCGATTTATTGGCTACCTTTACTGAAAGATCTATTTCATATCTGTCAGCATAAAACAGGAACTCTGTTCTTATCCCTATTCCTTGGGGTGATTCCCGCTCATAAATCAAGCTTTCAGGCTGGTCACCCGCCCTAACAGTAATAATGTTTTGTCGGTTTACCTTGTACGAAGCCCACTCAATATTGGGTATGTTTTCTCCCAGGAACCCAAGGTTTAAGCCATATCCGTCTTTATTGCTAACCTGAACTAATTCTTTTAGGGGTGAGTCTTTTTCAAGCTTTGATCGGTATTGTGTGAGTTGAAAGCTTTTTATTTGTGGACCAGAACCAGAAAGAACAGCTGTGTAGAGCTCTGTTTCCACGGTAATGTCGTGGAAATCCCTTTCCACCTCTAACATAAGTTCCCGTTTTGGGCCTGGAGGTATTTTTCTCTCCTTCGCAGGGGGCCGACTTTCCTCTCTGGTAGGAGTGGCCTGTTTTTCAATTGGTTCTTCTTTTGGTTTTGGGCCAAACAACAGTGACCAGACAAGAAAGACAAGAAATGAAAGCGCTAAAGCCAACAGCGTTCGCTTATCCATAAATAAACCCCGACCTTAAGAACTATCTTGTAATAATTGTTCCTAAAAGCATTAAAGTGGCCTGTTCTATAAGCAGGCAACACGGTAAAGGCTAACCAAAATCCCTACCTGTGGTTAACGAGATCTTTATTTGAGGGGATCGTAGCCGCCCGGATGAAAGGGGTGGCATTTAAAAATCCTTGCTAGAGCGAGGAATCCCCCTTTTATTAAACCGTATTTCGCAATCGCAAGGGAGGCATACGTAGAACATGTGGGTATAAAGCGACAAGAGGTTGGCAGAAAGGGTGATACTGTTATTTGATAGAGCCTGATTAAAGCTATTATCGCGTTTCGAGGCTTAAGAGAAAGGGGTGTCATTTTTTAGTAGTAAATCTCCTAGCTCCTCTTGTACCGTGCAGATATTCAGCGCATCGTTTACCCTTACAGCAATAATCGATATGTCGTATCCTTTTGGAATCTGTTGTTTGTTAAGTCGAAAGAATTCTCTTATCAGTCGCTTCGTCCTGTTTCTCTTGACAGCATTTCCAACCCTTTTGCTCACGGTTATACCCAATCTCGTTATATCCCTTCTGTTCTGTCTAAGGATTACCAGAAAATTTTTGGTATAATACCGTCTTCCATGGGTGTTCAGATCAATCAGTTCCGCCCTTTTGAATATCCTTTCCTCTTTTCTAAAGGAGAATGATCCCATGACAAAGGCTACCACTGTGAAAACGGGGAAGAACATCTATCCTTATTGAAAACTACTCGATGTGTTAAGCAGATAGTCTTTTCCGGCCTTTTGCCCTCCTTCGTTTGAGCACAGTCCTGCCCCCTTGGCTGCTCATTCTAGCCCGAAAACCATGTACGCGAGACCGTTTTATGTTGCTTGGCTGGAAGGTTTGTTTCATTACCTAAATCCCTCTGTCCGTTAGAAATTACCATGTTTTTAATCACAGCATGGTACCGTTGTCAAGATAAAAGAGGCAGGCAGGAATTAAACAGTAATTCGAGGCTGTTGCATACCCTCTCAGGAGGCACTCTTTGATTTTTTGCCCCGATGTGCAGAGGCTGCAATGCTCTGGATTACCTTTAAAAAAAGGGAAACCGCTATTTTATATTTGATAAATCTCTGAAAATTAATTAAGGTAAGCCAGGTTTGGCCATTAATGTTGGAAAGGAGACTCGAATGTTGTTAGATCCTGTGCTCGGTTTATTCTCTAATGACCTTGCCATTGATCTTGGTACGGCCAATACCTTGGTTTATGTCAAGGGCAAGGGGATAGTTTTGAACGAACCTTCGGTGGTAGCGGTGAGAAGGAGGGATCAGGGAAGAAGCAAGATATTGGCAATAGGTAAAGAGGCCAAGACAATGCTGGGCCGAACGCCAGGGGATATTATTGCGACCCGGCCTATGGCGGATGGGGTTATTGCTGATTTTGATATTACGGAGACCATGCTCAGATATTTTATTAGAAAGGTTCATAACCGACGATCCCTGGTGAGACCCCGGATAATCATATCCGTTCCCTCAGGCGTAACCCAGGTTGAAAAGAGAGCGGTCCGGGAGTCAGCAGAATCTGCCGGGGCCCGGGAGGTGTTTTTGATTGAGGAACCCATGGCTGCAGCTATAGGCGCCGACCTGCCAATAACTGAGCCCACGAGCAATATCATAGTTGATATAGGGGGAGGGACTACAGAAGTCGCTGTTATTTCATTGGCAGGCACTGTGTGTTCGCGTTCAGTAAGGGTAGGTGGTGATAAGATGGACGAGGCTATTTTGCAGCACATAAAGAGGAAATATAATCTTTTGATTGGTCTTCAAACAGCAGAACTCATCAAGATTACTGTTGGAAACGCCTACCCAACAGATGAACCGGAGTATATCGAGGTTAAGGGCAGGGATCTTGTTACCGGTATACCAAAGATACTGACCATAGATTCAGAGGAGGTTAGAAAGGCGATATCTGAAAAGGTAGAAACCATTATTGAAACAGTGAGAATTGTCTTGGAGCAGACCCCACCGGAACTATCTGCTGATGTGGTAGACAAAGGTATTGTGTTAACGGGGGGCGGGGCCCTGTTAAAAAATCTCGATGTCCTGCTGCGAGAGGAGACACGCCTGCCAATAACGATTACAGATGATCCGATTACCACCGTGGTTTTAGGGGCTGGAAAGGTATTAGATAATCTATCACTCTTAAAAGAGATTACGGTAACGTAATCGAAACGTTTAGGTTTACACTCATTGACCATTTTTTTCGAGCACAAACCAAAATGGGGCTATTACATCTTTATTCTATTGTCCCTCATCTTGCTCTCTCTCAGTATTGGCAAGGGGCAAGCATGGAATCCGGCAGAGAAGATCGCGGTCCAGATAACTGCCCCGTTTCAGAAATTCTTTATGGGAACGATAACTATAGCAAGGGATATCTGGAGCAGTTATTTTTCCTTAGTCGAAACCCACCAAGAGAATGCTCTTCTAAGAAAGCGGATAGACCTTCTCAAGCTCGAAAATAGCAGGTATCAAGAACTATTGTTAGCTAATCAGCGCCTGCACACACTCCTCAACTTTCAACAGAACACCGATGAACCGCTGTTACCCGCACGGGTGATTGGGTGGGATTCAAGCGGATTGTTTAAATCTATAACCATAGACAAAGGGGAACATGATGGTCTAACCATGAATATGCCGGTGGTTAATGCGGAAGGAGTTGTTGGGAGAGTTGTTTCTGTCTGCCCTGATTATTCCCAGGTATTGTTGATTACAGACCAAAACAGTGCTGTTGATGGGTTGGTTCAGAGATCACGAGGCAGAGGCACGTTACGAGGAAGAGGGTTGAGCGAATGTTATTTTGATTATGTAATAAAAACGTGTGAGATAAAAGCTGGTGACACTATTGTAACCTCTGGAATGGGGAGCGTTTTCCCTAAAGGGCTTTATCTGGGTACGGTTACGAAGATCAAGGATGCCCGTAGCAAGCTTTTCAAGGATGTTCGGGTAGTGCCAGTGGTAGATTTCTCTAAACTGGAAGAGGTTCTCATAGTTTTTCGATCAGGTTCTGTTCCCCTTAAGAAGCCCTGAGATTCAACAAAACACCTACTATTATATCAAGATATTGGAGTGGAAATTAGAGACTATTTAAAGCTCTGGACAGGAAGGCATGTAATTTTTTATTCTCTTATCTGGTTAGCATGTGGTGTTTTTGTCCTTCTCCGGGGAAGCATTACCCATCTCGTCAGGATTGAATGGCTTGATATCGATCTCATTCCTGTCTTTTTGATATATCTCATTGCCAAGGAGCAAGGCTTTAAGGCTCTTTGTCTTGCCTTTTTTATGGGGCTGTTGGCAGACATATCTTCTTCATGTCCGTTGGGTTTGTTTGCTTTCACCTATTCTGCTATTATCCTCGGAATGAATAACTGTCGACAGTTTTTGGACTTTACCAACATCAAAACAGCAGTTTTATTGGTGGCCGTTTTTCTTGTGGCCAGGTGGTGCCTCGTTCTGGTTGCAATGAGCGTTTTTCCTTTGGGGCAATCACTTCCTTCGATACGCTTTATGTCGGTGGCTGTTTCTGTTCTCATAACGAGCCTCATTACCCCATTAATATTCTATGTTCTAGACCTGGCACGAGGAAGAGAAGATCGAGATTATGCCTAGAAGGCTC
>DAOVRY010000087.1 GCA_030633645.1 Pseudomonadota bacterium
GGGGACGAGATTCAATCGGGCTACGACTTCCCACAGAGCCAGGAATATGGCTACCGGCAGTATCTCCCATCGTCGTGTGACTTTTGTGAGTTGGTTCATTTGAGGAACCTCAAATCCAGCATTTGTTTCGCTCTGAAGGCCTTCTTGATGTAGCCCAAGTGATGTATGTAGTCTATGGCTTGTTGAACTGTGCTTGGACTGATACAGGTAGTGTAATCCAGCCTGGCCATTGAGCGCAGCAAGACCTGGGGAGTGATTTCGAGCCTTGCCGCGACTTCTGCCGCTTTACGGGGAAAGACCTGCTCCCCTGTGACTGACATTTGCCGAGCCATGATAGCTGCTGCCTCTATGGGGCGCTCATTAACCCAATCAGTTGCCTTTTGGGTTACCTTCACCAATCTTCTGACGATCTGTGGATCATCTCTTATAAGTTCTTCCTTGACTACCAAAACACTTCCTTGCATCTCAGGCCATACATCCCTGGTGGTGAGCAGCATGCTGAAACCAAAATCTTCCGCCATGGTGGCCCATTGCTCTGGGAGGAAGGCAGCATCAAGCTGCCCCATCTTAATAGCCAGGCCCTGCTTGGGCGGATTCATCCTTTTGATTCGGCGCAATACCACTGCCTCATCAAGGCCATACTTATCTATGACCTTGTGAAGGAGCACATCCACAGCACCCCCTTCTCTCACGCACCCAATCCGAATGCCCGGCTTCTCGAGGTCTTGGATAAGCTGTATCTTCTCTGAGTTGACGACGAGGCCATAGCCATACCTGTGTGTTCCTGCAATGATCTTTAACGGCACCTTGGCATTGGCATAGGCGTTTATGGCTGGCACGAGGCAAATATAGGCTACCTGGATGTCTCCCCGGGCCAATGCCGCGGCGAGAGCCATACCGGTTACGTAGCTTTCATAAGCTGACAAGGTGAGTCCTTCCTCTGCAAACCAGCCTTTGTCTCGAGCAACATAAGCGCAAGCAGCGTGGTCCATAAACTCCACTGCCATGCCGATCTCTTTCCCTGTTGTGTGCGGGGCCTTTTCTCTGCCCCCAGAACTTAAGGACAGACCAAAGAAACTAAAGAGAAATCCAACGACCAAAAGCACTGAAACTCTCTTCAGTATTTCCACCCTTTCTAACTTCCTTTCTGCCCTCATACATTCCAGGTCTTGACTGTATGTTCCCGGGCTCTTCTGACCTTAATAATCTCGGCCATAATGCTCACAGCTATCTCTTCAGGTGTTTCTGCATCAATGTCCAGACCGATTGGGGCATGGACACCTTCGAGCAATTCCTTGGCTATTCCCTTGGAAAGAAGACTCGAAAATACTGCTTCATTCTTTTTTCTACTCCCTATCATTCCCACATAATTTGCCTCAGTCTTGACCGCCAATTCCAGTATCTGAGTGTCAAATTGGTGGCCTCTGGTTACGATCACTATATAGGATGATCTGCCAACATTCAGTTTTGAAAATGCCTCTGAGAAATCACCAGCGAATATCTCGTCTGCCTCGGGAAACCTGTTGGCATTGGCAAACTCCGCCCGATCATCAATTACAACCACTCGGAATCCCACGATCTTGGCAATCTTGGAGATGGCAAAGGAGATGTGTCCTGCACCAAAGATGTGCAAAGAGGGTTGAGACAAAATTGGCTCAACAAAGACATCCATATTTCCCCCACAAAGCATCCCGTTTTCTGCTACGTCTTCTCCGGTGAGATTAAAATGGAGGAGTCTTGGCCTGGCCTCTCTTATTACCTCCATAGCCTCTCGACAAACTTGAGCCTCCAGACTTCCTCCACCTATGGAGCCCAGAACAGTACCGTCGCTTCTTATCAACATCTTCGATCCTTCTGCCCTGGGAGCAGAGTCTTTCACCTTTACTATTGTTGCAAGGGCGGCGTTCCTTCCTTGGGATCTCATGTTTACAATTTCTTTAAAGATGTCTTCCATATCACTACCCCTAAAAGTGGTCTTAATTGGAAATAACCTCTACTACCGGAGGATGAAATTGTGCCTGACCCAAAACTACGCGATCAATCTGTGTGTGTTTTGCTGCGAGTATTTTGGAACCTATGACCCTGGCTATTGATAGGTCAACATTCAAATCCATCTTGTTGATAAATGGGATTATCCTTGCCTCAGCCGGGCTCCCTCTGGTTATACCAAAAGGGTGAAGCATGAGATTAACAATGGCTTCTGCTGAGACAGTTCCTCCCAAAGGGATCCCTGTCAATTTGGATGCGATCTCAGAGCGAAACACATTCTCTTCTGAGAGCCTACAACCCAACGCATCAATTCCAACTATCGGAATTACCAAGCTAGTGCATGGGGGAATTACTGGTTCATATTCAGGATTAGGTGCTTTCAGGGGCCTCTTGGAGGCCCCATCTGCCTCAACGATAACATGGCTCACTGGGTTCAGCGCAATCAATCTCGAGACCAGCAAAGGGCTAATCCCCTGGAGCTTACCTGAGTCAGGTAACAACTCTGAGGCGACAGTAACGTGTCCTTTCCTGCTTGCATTTTTAACGATGTAATCGACTATCTCTTCTTCATCTCGGGAGACGAGGACAAAGGGCGTTTCAGAGGAAGACGGAGGGAATATCTTTGCGGTTGTAGTGGTAATGACAACCTTTTTATGGGTGGCCAATTCTCGAGACAGGGCAAACATGAGGGTTGTCTTGCCTCCGGCACCCACCAGGCTTATGACCTCCTTTGGCCTGATTCCGAAAGCCTCGCGAAAGGTATTGATCGTGTGATCTGAAGTCAAATCTTCGCTCTCGATTCGTTGAACGGCCTATCGATTGAAATGAGATAGTATCCCTTCCAACACTCCACCTCCGATCGCCCTCGCCTTGTCGGAAATGGTGTAACAGTATTCCTTGATCCCTCTCGGATCAATATCTCCTGTTTTCATCCCCTTCCAGACTTCCGATCCGCTTCTTAAGAGTCCCCTGACAACACCTTTAATCTGAGCGCTAATCGGTAAATCATCGACATAGGCGACAACCTCACCGGGCTCAACAGGATCTCCGATTTCCCTCAGGGTTGATAGCGTGCCCTCCTTAGCTGCCCTGAGGACCCTTTCAGCGGAAAAACCCGCAATTGCACCGGGGACGCCAGTGTTTCTTTCCGCTTCCCCATCAAATATTACCGTTCCCAAGTTATGACCGCGCATGGTCTCTATCACCACATGCACATCCCTGCGAGCATAGAAGCCTGGCCCGAGACCAATGACGAGCGGGGCATCGGCTATTTTTGTGCCCAGATTCTTCTTGGCCAATATGGCATCCACCAGAATAGCTGGCTTCAGAATATCCTTAACTTTGGCCTCAGGATCCACAATGATCGGTATCCTGCCAGTATCCCAAACCTCCTGGATCTGGTCATATGAGTCCACCAGTTTGGCGGTCAGACCTTCGACCGTTTTTTCCCCATCATACACTGCCTCACAAAATGAGACCTCTCTCCTTACAGCATGGGGATGAGGTATTTCAGTCATGCATACCCTAAAATGGCACCTGCTCAAACGGTGAGCGATTCCGGTGGCCATCTCGCCCCCGCCTTTGATAAGAACAATGAGATTCTCTTGCACTGTGTTCACCCGATTCCCTTCTTTTGATCTTGTGAAAAAGAGGCCTTGCATTCCCTTAACCAATTAAGGGCAGCGGTGGTCTGGGAAGCCTTGAAAGAATAGAGGACTGTTTCAAACTCATCGGTAATCTTCTCTTTTAGATTCTCTATCACCCGTAATTTTTCCTGCAGCACGTCTATTTGTTTGTCAATAAGGGTGAGCCCTTCTTTGAGATGAAGCTTCCTGACAAAAAAGAGCTTGGCCAGGAACTCTATCCGGACGTCACGCACATGCTCTACCGGTGTAGAAACCCAACGGAGGAATCTTTCCTTGCCTTTCTGGGTGATGGAGAATATGTTTTTTGCTGGCCTATTTTCCTGCCATTCCTCCTGTGATACCACCACACCATTACGTTCCATCCTTTTCAATAGGGCATAGATCTGGCTCATGCTCAGATCCCAGAATTGGTTCATCTTAGTTGAAACATAGCCATGCAAATCATAGCCGTGTTTGGGTCCGGTCATGAGAATCCCGAGAAGGGCATTTTCTGCTGATACCTTAAAGCTCATAGAGATTGCGTTGTTATTCCTTTTTAAAATATTCCAAATTGGAATAAGAATCAAGCCCTATTTTCAGATTGAATTTAGGGGGAAAGATCATAAATCGTTATCCTCTGCTTGGCTTGCTGCGTTGCCGTCAGGGCGAACAGTGAATAGTTGGAGGTTATGAACTATCAGCTACGAGCTTTCTAATTGAGTGGGCCATGAATTGATAATCCAAACACCCTGTTTCCTAAGATGAGAGCAGTGTTTTGTTTTTTTCGATTTGATGAGATGGCGAGAAGAATTGTGTTGTATACTGAGGCCGGATTCCTTTACTATATAATTAGTTAGTAATGCATATTCCGCACCCATGTGCCCTACCACACATTCTCGGGCAGAAAACCTGGTGAGCACCTCAGCGGAGCGCAAGATTCAACTGTCTATTTCAAAAGCTAGTATAGTGTAAGAAAAAGAGAAAGGAAAACGAACATGAAAAGCATAAAAAGAATCGCATTAATAGTTGCCCTAATGATTTTTACTCTTCCAACATATTCGCCCGGTGCGAGTATCAGTTCCGCGATTTACGCAAACGCCAATGACATTAGAATAGATTTAGGCTATGTATTTCCAGCTTACGACAGCTATCCTGAAGCTGGTTTTGGTATAGATTATAGCGATGACTATCTGATTACTAACCTAAACTTCGCCTTAAAAGATGACATCTTGTTTCCTGGACTCATTCTGGGTTTGGGACTTAAAGGCTTCGTTGGAGAAGTGGATGTCGGTGCCAAAGAATTTGACCTGGGGGCAGTAAGCTTTCAGGTTCTTGGAGAATACGACCTCAGGGCAAAGTCAACAAATTTGCCCATAACGATCTCGGCGTCTTTCTCAATAGCCCCCGAAGCCCTCTGTTTTTCAGATACCAATCGATATAGCGAATTCTTAGCTGCCCTGTATTTCTATATTGTGGAAAATGGAGCAATTGGGATTGGTTACAGGAATTTTGAAGCTCGCTTTGATGACCCTTCGGGTGAAGTGAAAGCGTCTGATGATTCGTTGTTTGTGGGTTTTAGGTTACGTTTTTGAGATGGATTCAGTCCAAAGAGATCTTTCTGGAGAAATCAAAGATACGTAGTTTTCAAGAATCTTCTTTTTAGTATCAATGGTTTGACCCCCATTTCACTTTTCTGATATTTCCTTTTTCTAATGTTTTTAGTATATTAACACCACTCCTGAAACTGCCGCGGCGAA
>DAOVRY010000086.1 GCA_030633645.1 Pseudomonadota bacterium
ATGAAGAATTAACATTAAAGGAAATAGCCAGGGTGCTTGGCTTAACAGAGTCAAGGATATCTCAAATTCACTCAAAGGCAATAATACGTTTAAGGTCAAAGCTTAGATCAAATTACGAAGGTTAATCATGGCATCTCCAGAGCGTGATGAAAATGCAGCGGGAATCAATGGAGGTGAATTAGATGAATTGGAGGACATCGAAACCAAACCAATTCCAGGGGAGAAAAAGGCTCATCAATCAGACAGGAGAGGGAGCGGTAAAAAAGGCTTGTGGGTAGTGAGCGGAATCGGGCTCTGTGTTCTGATAGGAATAGGATACCTTTATCTGAAAGAGGAGAAATCTAAAGGATTACCGAGGCAGAACAGCGAGACGGTCTCTGTTGCCAGAATATCAATTCCTGAAGAGCGAGTACTGCTCTTTGATTCATTTATTATTCCCATTCCAGAGAACAGGGAATTCACGTATATCTCTTTAAGTATTTCCTTTAAATTGCCGAATAAAGAAATAAAGAGAGAAATGACGGAGAAGAAAAAAGACCTTAGGGGAATCATTTACGATATATTAACCGAGGAGATCAGCAAGAGAAAGGAGG
Source organism: Pseudomonadota bacterium (assembly GCA_030633645.1). Taxonomy (GTDB): domain Bacteria; phylum Desulfobacterota; class DSM-4660; order Desulfatiglandales; family B25-G16; genus JADFWK01. The sequence continues at coordinate 594 of DAOVRY010000086.1, forward strand.
TTCCTCCCTTGGAAAGCCTGAAGAAGCTCATAATCGGCGGAGTAAATAGTGCCTTATCTACCGGGGAGGTTCATGAAGTATATGTAACGAAATTCCTGGCTGTTTGATTTTCGGGCGCTGTGATCAGCCCGTTGCCAGAGGCAGATGGCATTTCTGAACACTGAGATGGAACAGAGCGAATGCCCTGGTTTTGTTGATGTGTGGTCGATTTACTTATTTCTTTCGACTAAAAGCTGACAACTAACAACGGATACTGCTCATTTGCCAGGTAGGAGAAGAAATGGCAAGCACAACAGACATGAATATCGTCCTGGGGCAGGGAAACGCTGTGAAAGAGGTGCAAAATGTCAGAAAGCAGAATTTGGAGTTGAATCAACAATTTGTTGCCCAGCAAACAGAGGAGAAGAAAAGAGAGGATAGGGTAAAGGTCCAGGAATTTGAAACTGCCAAGAAGATAGCGATTGAAGAGGATGAAGAGAAAAAGAAGAAGGAAGGCTCCGGACAAGATGGAAAAGGCTCAAAAAAGGAACAATCAGAAGAGGCATCAAATCTATCCGAGGGAAACCTGATAGATATCAGGATTTAGCCATGTCAACCACTACTGAGCTTCAACTCCTGATGTTCGCTCAAATTGGGATTGATATTATCATTATTGTCGTTTTCATATTTGTAATCAGAAGATTACGCTATGCCAACAAAGGTAAATCATTGGATAAGACAGTCAGAACGCTTGAATCGCTCTTCACCGACGCAGACAAAATAGCACAACAATTTAAGGTGCAACTGGAGGAAAAACATCATCTTATCAAACGACTTAATGAACAATTGGACAAGAGGATAGGCAGTTTGAACGGGTTGTTGCAAAGGGCGGATGCATTACTCTCGTCACATGCTCAGCAGACCGCAGATGCCGAATGCAACACCCCTTCTCTTAATAGCCAAGAGAGACAGATTATCGCCTTGGCAGGTGGAGGGTATGATCTAGAAGAAATAGCGAAAAGGCTTTCAATTCCCCAGGAAGAGGTGAAACTCGTCTTGGATCTAAAGCAAAAACTCTCACAGATAGGTAAAAAAGAAGGTCTATCTTGATCTACATCACCTATCCACCATCCTCTTCACCATCCGAGATATCTTTTCAAAAAGAAGCACATCCTAAATCCTTTCTCACACTATCCAAAAATGAAGTTGTTGAGGGAATGGTACTGAAATCATTCTCTCTAAGCAAGGCCTTGTTGTTCATCAAAGGAAGAAGAGTAATGGCCAGAACCGCTGTTCCTTTGGCCGAAGGGAGGGTCTTATCATTAAAAGTCCAAAAAACAGTGCCTGTTCTCGCTTTCAAGCTCCTCGGAACAAAACCTGCAGATCTAGATATCGCCGGTATTGCTCTGATACTGTCTGCAGTAAAGGAGAATCTATGGAAATCTATCTCTGAGAACATAGATCATTACGGGCTTTCAAGAGAGGCTCTTTCCAGATTTAAGGAATTGATGGATGATTTGTCGCTTGGACTATTCTCAAAACCAGGGCCAGACCTTCTCAGGCTCCTCATTGACAAATCAGGTGTGAATTGGGAGGCAAAGCTCAGAGAGGCATTACATAATAAAACGATTGGAAGAGATAATCTTGCTAAGCTCGTAGATGGGGATCTAAAAGGCCTGGCATCAAAATTCCTTGGCCTTAAAGGAGAAAGGGCAGTCCTCCTGAAAAGATTGGTATTGACCCTTACCCATATCCAAATCCTTAACTACCTTGGACTGAAGCAGGAAGGGAAAATTTTTCTCCCGGTCCCGATTCAGCTTCCTGATGGTCTGTTTACCGTTGGCCAGTTGCTGATTCAGTTCCCTCAAAAGGAACGAAATGAACATCGAAAGAAAAGGGCTCGTAAAGATCTCTCAAGGATTACCTTTTTGTTGGACTTATCCGTGCTTGGACCCCTGAGGGCGGACCTTACCATTCAGGGGCAAGCGATAGAAGGAAGGTTTTTGCTGACCAAAAAGGAAGCCAAGGCACGTATTGAAAAAGGTATACCGCTCCTTGTCAGTAGATTGGAGGAAAGGGGTTTTTCCGTCCTATCCATGGAGTGTCATCTCAAGGATCCGGTGATCGTTAACCAATCACTCATCCAAGAGATTATTCCGGATGAAGGCTATACGCTGAACCTGATTGCCTAGAACCTTTGCAAACGTTGGTAATTGGAATGGTAGCTTGAAGGGTATGGGTATCTCTTTTCAGGCAACGAATTAGGAAGCCTGCTTTGCGTACTCTCTACCGCTGATCCAGTCGGGCGGCTGCCTTCGTCTGAAATATCAAGAATTAGAAATAGTGGGTATTATTGATGAGGCTATCCGCCCGTCTCGATCTGCACTATTAGCCGGCAGAGGTGCATGTGCTTTTTCGTGCCTGAAAAGAGACACCCATACCCAAATAATGGTAGATTTTTGTTCATGAAAACACGAAACAAACAAAAGAAGGCGGTCGCCCTCAAGTATCAGCCAAAAGTAGATAATGCACCCCAGGTAATAGCCAAAGGCAAGGGGGAAGTGGCCGAGAAGATCATCCAGATTGCCAGGGAACATAATATATACATCCAAGATGACCCTGATCTGATAGAACTTTTATCCCAACTCGATATCAATCGAGAAATCCCTCCACACCTCTACGTTGTCGTCGCAGAATTACTCGCCTTTGTGTACTCTCTTACTAGGGGAGAAAAGTTCCAGTAGGCATTTTTTTCCCCATTCAAGAGGTAACCAGCTTCAGGTCTTCTATTCTATTTTTCCTGTATTATTGGTATGTTACACATGATCGTGGCTGCCAGCTGGGCTGGCATTGATATTGCTCTATACACTAAGTGAAAAAAGTAAAGAATTGGTATCGTTCAAAGGGATTTATAAAAGCAAAAACGGGGTGAAAAAAATTGATATCAGGGATCTATAAGTTAGTTGATGGGTCATTGGTACAAAAGGTTAGATTCGATACTATCGCTAATAATGTGGCAAATATTAGCACAAATGCCTTTAAAAAGGATATCATCTCGTTTCATCAAATACTGAGCATGAAAAACAGTTCCACCACAGATTTCTCCCCTGGTCCAATACGTCATACGGGAAACGAGCTCGATGTTGCCTTGGAAAGTCCCGGTTTTTTCAAGATCCAGACACCCAGGGGGATCAGATACACCAGGGATGGCGCATTTAGGCTTGATGCAGACCGTACCCTGGTAACCCAGAATGGTGATCCAGTGCTCGGTCAAAACGGGCCCATCACCATCAATGGAGGGAACGTGACCGTAGAGCCGGATGGGAGGGTGGTAGTAGAGAATGAACCTGTCGGTACCATCTCGGTAGTGGACTTTAGAAACCTCGATCTTCTTAAAAAAGAGGGCAGTTCATACTACGTGTTCCAAGGAGAAGAAAGAGACATACTTATTACCGAGAACATTAATGTTCAAAACGGCTACATAGAGCAATCAAACGTTAAGCCAACAGGAGAAATGGTTAAAATGGTCATGTCTCTCAGGGTATTCGAGTCTGCTCAAAAGGCTATTCAGTTCATAGATGAAATAACAGGCAAGATGGTTAATGAAGTTGGTATATTACAATAGGTAGGGGAGGAGATAACTATGTTACGAGGACTCTGGTCCGCAGCAACCGGAATGGCTGCCCAGCAAATGACGATCGATGTCATTGCCAATAATTTGGCCAATGTGGGTACCGTGGGTTTCAAAAAGAGTAGGTCCGATTTTCAGGACCTCATGTATCAGACCATAAAACAGGCTGGATCAATAACATCGGCTGGCACTCAGATTCCTACTGGCATACACATTGGTATGGGAACCATGCCTGTTGGCGTTCAGAAGATGTTTATGCAGGGAGATTTTAAGGAGACAAAAAATGAACTAGATCTGGCAATTGAGGGGAAGGGGTTCTTTAAGGTGCTGAGCAATGAAGAGGAGCTCTACACAAGGGCAGGCAATTTCAAACTGGATAGCGATGGGAACATGGTTACGTCAAATGGCGACAGATTGCAACCGGATATGACAATCCCATCAGATACAGTCTCTATTGGCATTGACAAAACCGGAACACTAACCGTGTTTGACCATGAAGGGACAGGAACCTCCCTTGGAGTTATTGAAGTATACACCTTTCCTAACTCGCCTGGGCTCTTTAGTGTGGGACACAATTTGTATAGGTCTACTGATGCATCAGGTGAGGGTATCTCTGGTACAGCAGGTTCAGATGGTGTAGGAACAATCGCCCAGGGATTTCTCGAGATGTCTAATGTAGATGTGGTCGAAGAGATGGTTGCTATGATCATGGCACAGAGGGCCTATGAGACAAATAGCAAGGCCATACAAACAGCAGATGCCATGTTGCAGATAGCCAATAATATCAAGAGGTAGTACCATGAGGAAGGCAGTACCGATCATGATTCTTTTGACATGTCTTTTTGGCATTTGTTTATCGGTTGGGGCAACGGGAATTGATGAAAATAAAACCAGAGCAATAGCCAGCCGAGGGTATCAATCGATTCCAGAGGCCACATTCCGTGAAATCTTTGTGGAATATCTCTGCCGCCGTCTGGGAAAAGACAAATCTGACATAATAGTGTCCAGGTTCAAGGTTATTGGCAATAGCCCTCATCCTCAAGGAGAGATGCGGTTTCAGGTGTTTCAAAAGGATAAAAGAAGACTTGCAGGATTTGTAAGATTGGTCGCTCTTTGCAGTGTAAACGGGGTGGTAAAAAGTCAGGTTAAGCTCTCCGGTTGGGTTGACATCTTTGAATCTGTGGTTTGCACTGGTAGAAATGTCAA